>JAEZIH010000236.1 GCA_023416055.1 Pseudomonadota bacterium
TGATCCTGTCGATCCTCTACCGGCACAGCCCGGCCGAGTGCCGCTTCATCATGATCGACCCCAAGATGCTGGAGCTGTCGGTCTACGACGGCATCCCGCACCTGCTGGCCCCGGTCGTCACCGATCCCAAGAAGGCCGTCGTCGCCCTGAAATGGACGGTGCGCGAGATGGAGGACCGCTACCGGCGCATGTCCAAGCTCGGGGTGCGCAACATCGCCAGCTACAACGAGCGCGCCCGCGCCGCGATCGAGAAGGGCGAGCACTTCGAGCGCACGGTCCAGACCGGCTTCGACGATCAGGGTCGCCCGGTCTACGAATCCGAGAAGATCCGCCCCGAGCCCATGCCCTACCTCGTCGTGG
Source organism: Pseudomonadota bacterium (assembly GCA_023416055.1). GTDB lineage: Bacteria > Pseudomonadota > Alphaproteobacteria > Caulobacterales > Caulobacteraceae > Brevundimonas. Next base: position 361 of record JAEZIH010000236.1, read on the forward strand.
TCATGGACGAGATGGCCGACCTGATGCTGGTCGCCGGCAAGGACGTCGAGGGCGCCGTGCAGCGTCTGGCCCAGATGGCCCGCGCCGCCGGCATCCACCTGATCATGGCCACCCAGCGCCCCTCGGTCGACGTCATCACCGGCACCATCAAGGCCAACTTCCCGACCCGGATCAGCTTCCAGGTCACCTCCAAGATCGACAGCCGCACCATCCTCGGCGAGCAGGGCGGCGAGCAGCTGCTGGGCCAGGGCGACATGCTCTACATGGCCGGCGGCGGCCGCATCACCCGCCTGCACGGCCCGTTCGTCGACGACAAGGAGGTCGAGGCCGTCTGCAACCATCTGAAGGCCCAGGCCGAGCCGGACTATCTCGACCTGATCACCGACGACCCGGACGGCGACGGCGACAATGCCTTTGGCGACGAGGGCGGCGGCTCGGGCGACGACCTCTACGACCGCGCCGTGGCCGTGGTCACCCGCGACCGCAAGGCCTCGACCAGCTACATCCAGCGGCGCCTGCAGATCGGCTACAACCGCGCCGCCTCGCTGATCGAGCGGATGGAGCAGGAGGGCGTGGTCAGCCCCGCCAACCACGCCGGCAAGCGCGACATCCTCGCCGGTCCGCCGCCGATGGTCTGAAGCCCGCGAGGCAACGGACCGCCCCGCGCCGCGTTCGTCTGGGCCGCCGTTGCCGCGCGAAGCTGAACAGGGCTTCATCGCGGCGCCGGAATATGGTCAGGCTGGGGTCACGACCTCGCCAGACCGCTCCGGCAAGACGGCCGTCTCAACCATCCCGAACGGGAGAACATCATGACCGTCTCACGCCGCGCCTTCGCCCTGGGCTCCGCCGCCGTCGCCGCGGTCGCCGCCCTGCCGGTCCACGCCCAGTCGAACCTTTCGGCCGAGGACCGCGCCGTCCTGGCCCGGGCCCAGGCCTATCTGCAGAACCTCACCGCGGCCGAGGGGAGCTTCGTCGAGACCGCCGGCGCCCAGCGCCGCGAGGGCCGCTTCTACCTGCAGCGCCCCGGCAAGATGCGCTTCGAATACACCAACCCTGCGGGCCTGCTGGTCGTCTCGGACGGCTCGAACGTGATGCGGTACGACCCGCGCCTCGACGTCTTCCGCCAGGTGCCGCTGGGCCAGACGCCGCTGTCGACCTTCCTGGCCCGCACTGTCCGGCTCGACCAGGGCGTGCGCATCGACCGCGTGACCCGCATGGCCTCGGGCGCCTTCGCCATCACCGCCCGCGACAACCGTCGCCCGAACGACGGTTCGGTGGTCCTCGCCTTCGCCGGCGATCCGGTCCGGCTCCAGGAGTGGACCATCATCGACGCCCAGGGCGGTCGCACCCGCACCCAACTGACCAGCCTGCGTCCGGCTTCGGGCTTGGCCGCCAGCCTCTTCCAGCTGCGCGACCCCACGCGCCGCAACCGGCGCAACTGATCGCCTGGCAGGAGAATTCCGCCACCGGTTCGCCTTGACTTTTTGTGTGAGGCGTGATGTTTTGGTCACAGATCGGCGCAAGCCGGTCTGGTCCGCTACGGATTTCATCCCCTTCCCGGCGGCGAGAGAGACGAACCTTGGAACGCCCGGCCCGCAAGGACCGGGCGTCTCTTTGTTTACGGGGCGCCAGCGATCGCGACGCGGCCGCTCGCTGGTTGGGCGGCGGGCGGTGGGCCTTCTGCGTCCGGGCTGATACAGCCCACCTCATGCTTCGCATCGCCACCTGGAACATCAACTCGGTCCGCCTGCGCGCCGATCAGGTCGCCCGCTTCGTCACCGAAAGCGGGACCGACGTCCTCTGCCTGCAGGAAATCAAATGCCTGGAGGACCAGTTTCCCCGGGCGGCTTTCGAGGCCATGGGCCTGCCCCACCTGCGCATCGGCGGCCAGAAGGGCTGGCACGGCGTGGCCATCGCCAGCCGCAAGCCGATCGCCGAGGCGCCGCATCTGGACGTCTGCCGCGAGGGCCACGCCCGCTGCGTCTCGGCCGTGGTCGATGGCGTCGAGATCCAGAATTTCTACATCCCCGCCGGCGGCGACGTCCCCGACCGGGCGCTGAACCCGAAATTCGATCACAAGATGGACTTCTACGAGCGCCTGACCGCCGAGATGGCCGGGCGCGACCGGCAGCGACCGCTGGTGCTGGCCGGGGACTTCAACATCGCCCCGGGCGAGAACGACGTCTGGAACCACCGCTATATGTCGAAGATCGTCAGCCACACCCCGCTGGAGGTCGAGACCCTGCGCCGGCTGCAGGCCGCCGGCGACTTCACCGACGTGGTCCGCGACCAGATCCCCGAGCCGGTCAAGCTGGCCAGCTGGTGGAGCTACCGCGCCGCCGACTTCCGCAAGACCAACCGCGGCCTGCGGCTGGACCACCTGTGGACCTCGCCCGGCCTGACCCCCGCCGTCGTCGCCGGCAGCGCCCGCATCCACGACGACGTCCGCGCCTGGGAGCAGCCCTCCGACCACGCGCCCGTGACCATGGACCTCGACGTCTAGACCCGAAGGTCCGCCGCCATCCGCGGATTCCGAAGCCCGCCCGCTTCCGATTGTGCTTGAAGTTCCGCCGCTTGGGGCGCGGCCCGGTGATTTTGCCCGCCTGAGCACGGACCCGGGCGATAATGCCGTCCCGGTCTTTGACAACCCGACCCTCGACGCCCCGCCCAGAAGCGCCGCCATGTAGACTCTGTCGACTCTGTCGACTCGATTTTTCGCTCGACCCTCGCGGCCATGTCGACTCTGCCGACTCTGTCGACTCCGTTTCCCCTCAGAACGGGAAGAAGATCGGAATAGCCACCATCGCCGTGGCCCAGGTCACCAGGTTCAGCGGCACGCCGACCTTCATGAAGTCCAGATAACTGTAATTACCCATCTGATAGACAAGGACGTTGGTCTGATAGCCGAACGGCGTCGCAAACGCCGCAGACGCCGCCATCATCACCGCCACGAGGAACGGCCGGGGATCGACCCCGAAGCTCTCCGCCAGGGCGACCGCGATCGGGGTGATCAGCACCGCCACCGTGGCGTTCGAGAGCAGCTCGGTGGCGAACAGGGTGACGCCGTAAAGGATGATCAGCCCGACCAGCGGACCGAACGGCCGCAGCACCTCGATCAGCCGCCCCGCCCCCGCAGCGGCCAGGCCCGTCACCTCGATCGAGATGCCGATCACCACCATGCCCGCGATGAGCAGCAGGATCTCCGGCCGCAAACCGGCGTAGGCTTCCTCCGGCGTGATCACCTTCAGCAGGATCAGCGCCACCGCCCCTGCGAAGGCCGCCGCCGCGATAGGCGCCAGGCCCAGGCCGGCGGTCGCCACCACCGCGATGAAGACGCCCAGCGAGATCAAGGCCCGCCTCATGTCGAACGGCCGGTCGGCGGCCCCGAACAGGGCCACATCGCCCAGATGGGCATCGCCCGAGCCGTCGTCGTTTGTCCGCGCCTCGCCCAGCCGCGGCAGGTTGAACGGCAGGATGCGCCGCCGGCGGGCCGCCTCGGCCTTGCGCTTCTCTTCCTCCAGCTCGGCCAGCCGGGCCTGCTCCGCCTCGTCCGCGGCCACGCTGCGCCCCAGCTGCCTGGCGCCAACGAAGAACAGCCACAGCCCGCCGACCACAGCGATGCACAGGCCGACGGGGGTGATCTCGAACAGGCTGAACACCGGCTGGCCCGCATTCCGCGCCATGTCGTTGACCAGCAGATTGGTCGAGGTCCCGATCAGCGTCAGCAGGCCGCCGAGCACGGTCACATGGCTCAGCGGCATCAGGAACCGCTTGGGCGACAGCTTCAGCGACTGGGCCACGTCGCGGATCACCGGCGCCGCCAGCACCACCACCGGGGTATTGTTGAGAAAGCCCCCGAACGAGCCGCACATGGCGATCACCGCCCAGATGCCGCCGGCTCCGACCCGCGTCGCCAGCCGGGTCGCCTGCCGGATCATCAGCCCCAGCAGACCGGACAACTCGATGGCGTAGGCGATGACGAACAGCCCCGCCAAGGCGATGACCGCCGGGCTGGCGAAGGCGGACTGGACCTCCACCGGCCGCACCACGCCCAGCAGCAGCAGCGCCGCGGCGCCGGTCAGGGCCACTACGTCGGCCCGCACCCGTCCGTGTATCAGCACCCCGACCACGGCGACGAGCACCAGCAGGGCCGCGATCTGATCGAAGGTCATAGGCTCTGCTGCCTCCCCCGCCCCGGTCAGGTCAACCTTTTCCGCCCCTCGCCTCCCATCCAGCGATCCGCGTGCTAGGCTGGTTCCATGCTGATGCCGCTTCCGCCCGTCCGGCTGCCCGTCGCGCTCGCGGCGGCGGTCGGCCTCGCCACGGCCGCCTGCCAGAGGGATGCCCAGCCGCCGGCCCGGCC
>JAEZIH010000266.1 GCA_023416055.1 Pseudomonadota bacterium
GCGAGTCCACCGGCTGTTCGGACGAGACGGTCGACGTCTTCGTGGAAAGCGCCTGGTTCGATCCGCTGGTCACGGCCCAGACCGGCCGCACCCTGACCATCAACTCCGACGCCCAGTACCGCTTCGCCCGCGGGGTCGACCCCGCGTCGGTGGTTCCGGGACTGGAGCTGGCGACGAGGCTGATCCTCGACCTGTGCGGCGGCGAGCCCTCCGCAATCGTGGTCGCCGGACAGGCCCCGGCCGCGCCGGCGCCCTTCGCCTTCGATCCGGCCCGGGTGGGCGCCCTGACCGGCCTGTCGTTGGACGACGACCGAATCGCCGGCATCCTCGAAGGCCTGGGCTTCACGGTGACGCGCGAAGCCCGCTGGACCGTCACCCCGCCGTCGTGGCGGCGCGACGTCGAGGGGCCGGCCGACCTGGTCGAGGAGGTGGCGCGCATCGAGGGCTACGGCGAGCTGCCCTCCACCCCGCTGCCCGGTCTTGGCGCGCCGTCGAAGGGCGTGCTGAACCCCCGTCAGGCGCGCGTGCGCGCCGCCCGCCGGGCGCTGGCCGCCATGGGCTACGCCGAGGCTGTGACCTGGTCCTTCACCAAGCAGTCGACCGCGGCCCTGTTCGGCGGCGGGGACGCACGGCTGGTGATCGACAATCCGATCGCCGCGGATCTGGACTGCATGCGGCCGTCGGCCCTGCCGAACCTGATCGAGGCCGCGGCCCGCAACGCCGACCGCGGCCATCCGGACGCGGCCCTGTTCGAGATCGGCCCGATCTATCTGGACGACAGCCCGACCGGCCAGCGCACCGTCATCGGCGGCGTCGTCGCGCCCCGCAGCGCGCGTCACTGGGGCGGTGCTGCCGAGGACGCCCTGTTCGCCCTGAAAGGCGACCTGATGGCCCTGCTGGAGGAGCTGGGCGCCCCGGTGGGTTCGCTGCAGCTGGTCCAGGGCCAGAACAGTGACTGGTGGCACCCCGGCCGCTCGGCGCGGCTGCAGCTGGGGCCCAAGAACGTCATGGCCGAGTTCGGCGCCCTGCACCCGCAGGTGCTGAAGGCGCTGGACGCCGACACCCCCATGCTAGCCTTTGAGATCGTGCTGGACGCCGTGCCCGAGCCGCGCGGCAAGGCGACCAAGGCGCGCGGCGCGGCCAGCCTGGCCGCCCTGATGCCGCTGACCCGCGACTTCGCCTTCGTGCTTGAGGACGGCAAGGCGACAGGCGATCTGGTCCGCGCCGTCGCCGGCGCCGACAAGGCCTTGATCGCCGAGGTGCGGGTGTTCGACGTCTACCGCGGCCCGGGCGTGGCCGAAGGCATGAAGTCGGTGGCGCTGGAAGTCGTCGTCCAGCCGCGCGAGGCGACCCTGACCGAAGCCGAGATCGAGGCCCTGTCGGCCAGGATCGTCGCCGCCGCGGCCAAGGCCGGCGCGACGCTGAGGAGCTGAGATGAGCAAGAAGCCCTGGGCGGAGACGACCTTCGAGCGCAGCCTGTTCCGCGCCCGCTGGCTGATGGCCCCCTTCTACCTAGGGCTGGTGGCGGCGCTGGTCATGCTGCTGGCTGTCTTCATGCGCGAGCTGGTCTACTACGTCCCGCAAGCCTTTCTGGCGGGGCCGGGCCACATGGGCTCGGACACCGCCATCCTTGCGATCCTGAGCCTCGTGGACCTGTCCCTGGCCGGAAACCTGCTGCTGATCGTGCTGTATTCCGGCTACGAGAATTTCGTCTCCAAGCTGGACCTCGACGAGAACCACGTCGACCGGCCGCCGTGGATGGGCACGGTCGACTTCTCGGGTCTGAAGATGAAGCTGATCGCCTCCATCGTGGCGATCTCGGCGATCTATCTGCTCAAGAGCTTCATGAACATCGGCAAGCCCGGCTATCCGCTGGACGAGGCGGCCCTGAAGTGGGCGGTGATCATCCACCTGACCTTCGTCGTCTCGGGCGTGTTGCTGGCGCTGATGGACTGGGTGGCGGCGAAGACCGACAAGCACTGAGGCCCGCGGCAACCTCTCGTTAACCTTGCCGCCGCAAGGCTGACTCAAAGACCGGAGACGGTGAAAGCCAGCGCCCGCGCGAGTCGGGCGAACCGTCCCCGCCTTCGGAGCCAACGCCATGCACCGCCGCCAGCTGATCCTTTCCGGTCTCGCCGCCACCGCCGGCGTCTCCGGTCTTTCCGCCTGCGCCACGAATCCGCCGGCGGACCCGAACTATCCGATCCGCTCCGACCAGACGGCGCCGGCCTATACCGCCGACGAACTGATCGCCGCGGGCTCGCGCGAGCTGGGCATAGCCGCCGAGGCCATCGGCGCGGCCATCGAGCGCATCTTCGCCGACCAGGGCGACCGCCCGACCGCCTACATCGCCGGCGAGGAGGGCGCGGGCGCGGCCGGCATCGGCCTGCGCTACGGCCGCGGCGCCCTGCACATGAAGGACCTGTCGGCCTCGCAGGAGGTGTTCTGGCAGGGCATCTCGATCGGCTGGGACGTGGGCGGCAACGCCAGCCGGGTCTTCACCCTGGTCTACGGTCTCTATCACCCGGACATGATCTACCGCCGCTACCCCGGCGTGGAAGGCTCGGCCTATCTGGTCGGCGGGCTGGGCGTGAACTACCAGGCCGCCGACGGCATCGTCCTGGCCCCGATCCGCACCGGCGTCGGCCTGCGCCTCGGCGCCAACGTCGGTACCATGGCCTACAGCCGCCAGCGGAACATCCTGCCGTTCTGAAGCGCAGGTCCGACCGTCAGAAGCCGGCCGCCAGCATGGCCGCCAGCCCCTCGCGCCAGCTCGGGTACTTCGGCCGCCAGCCCAGCTCGGCCTTGGCGCGGGCGTTCGAGAGGCGCTTGGAGTCGCGGTAGAAGCGACGCATCCCTTCGGACATCGACGGGTCGTCCAGCTCGACCTCGGGCGGACGCGGCAGGCCCAGCCGCTCCGCCGCCCACTCCATCACCACGTCGGCCGGGGCCGGCTCGTCGTCGCACAGGGTGTAGGCCCGCCCCGGATGCGGCCGGGCCATGGAGGCGAACAGGCCGCTGACGGCGTCGTCCACGTGGATGCGGTTGAACACCTGACCCGGCTTGCGGACGATCCGGGCCTCGCCTGACCTCAGCCGCTCCAGCGGCGAGCGGCCCGGGCCATAGAGGGCCGGGAGGCGGAAGATTTGCAGCGTCAGCCCCATGCCCCGACCCGCGTCCAGCCAGTCGCGCTCGGCCCGCACACGGCGCGCGCCTTCCAGCGAAGCGGCGTTCAGAGGGTCGTCCTCGAAGGCCCAGCCGCCGGCGCGGTCGCCATAGACGGCGGTGGAGGAGACGTAGCCGATCCAGTCCGGCCAGGCCCCGCTCCGGGTCAGGGCAGGCGCCAGCCGCTGCAGGCCGGGGCAGCCGCCGGGTTCGGGCGGGGCGGTGACGAGGACGGCCGAGGCGTCGCCGACCGCCTGTTCAAGCGCCCTGGCGTCATCGGGATCGACCGTGGCGAAGCCTTCGCCTGTCAGGGCGGCCCGGCGGTCGGGATCGCGGCTGGTCAGGACGGCGG
>JAEZIH010000012.1 GCA_023416055.1 Pseudomonadota bacterium
GCGCGTATTCGGTCACCATCGCCTGCGCCAGCGCCTCCGGCTCCAGGCCCGCAAACGCCGCCGCCGCCTCGCGGGCCGCCAGCAGGAAGTCCGGAACCGGCTCCGCCTCCCTCAGCCGGCTGGCCGAGAAGTCGTAGCGCCCGCCGTAGGACACGATCCGCCGGTTGCCCTTGAAGCCATGGAAGTCGAAGGCCTCGAACGGCAGGCCGGCGAACACCTCGACCAGCCGCGCCTGCGCCTCCGCATCGATCACGCCCTCCGCGTACCTCAGCCCCTCCGGCAGAACCGGCCCCGGCGCGCCGAACAGGTCGAACTGGTCGCTCACGACCCCAGCTGCTCCATCCGGCACTGCTCCGGCGCCTTGTCGGGCCGGAAGCGCAACAGCTTCGTGCCGTGCCGGAAACGCTCGTCCGAAACGTGGTCGAAGCCGACCTCCACCACCAGCTCGGGCCGCAGCGGCTCCCAGTCACCCGAGCGCTCCGTCGACCACCGGCTCGGCCCGCCCGGTGCCCGGCCGGTGAATCCCGGCCCGCCGCGCAAGCCCTCCAGCCGCGCCGTCAGCTCGTCCCGGTCGATGCCCGCAAAGGCCGAGGTGAAGCCCACGTGGTTGAGCCGCCCGGCGTCGTCGTACAGCCCCAGCAGCAGCGACCCCACGCGCCCGCCGCTGCTCGCATAGCGAAAGCCGCCGACAACGCAGTCGGCCGAGCGCAGCCGCTTCACCTTCACCATGGCCCGCTCGCCCTCGAGGTAGCGCCCGTCGCGGCGCTTGGCGACCACCCCCTCCAGCTTGCCGTCGTCCAGCCACTCCCGCGCCAGCGCCGCATCGTCCGTCCCCGGCGACAGGGCCAGCTGCCGCTCCCCGAACCGCTCCACGAAGGCCTCCAGCCGCGCGTGCCGCTCCCGGTGCGGCCGCTTGCGCAGGTCCGCCCCGTCCACGTCCGCCAGCATGTCGAACAGCACGAGGGTCGCCGGCGTCTCCTTCGCCAGCCTGCGGATGCGCGATTCCGCCGGATGCAGCCGCTGCTGCAGCACCTCGAAGGCATATCGGTCGCCGTCCCGGGCGAGCAGCTCGCCGTCGAGGATGAAGCTTTCCGCCGCCAGCCCCTCCAGCCGCTCGACCACCTCGGGAAAGAACCGCGCCAGCGACTTGCCCGACTTGGCCAGCAGTTCCACCCGGCCCCTCGCCTTGAAGGCCAGGCAGCGGAAGCCGTCCCACTTGGGCTCGAACCACCAGCCGTCGCCGGCCGGCAGTTCCGGCTGCGACTTGGCCTCCATCGGGCTGGCCGACATGCTCATGCGACCACCGGGGTCCGGAACGGCCGGCTCAGGAAGCGCGAGCCCTTCAGCCCGAACCGCCACGGCGTCTCCGCCCCCTTGCTGATGCCGATCCGCGTCCCCTGCACCAGCTCCGGCCGCTGCACGTGCAGCCTCAGCGCGAATGGCGGCTCGTCCAGCGACCGCCCGTTCAGGCTCCCGTCGATCCCCAGCGCCTTGCACAGCTTGGCCGGCCCCGAGCACAGCGCTTCCGCGGGCGTCAGACCACGGCGCTCGCGCATCCGCTCCAGCCCGGTGCGCGGCTCCAGCGCCCGCACCAGCACGGCGCTGCCCGGCTGGCCGGCGTCGCAGACCACGTTGAAGCACCAGTGCAGCCCGTAGATGCGATAGACGTAGGCCCGTCCCGTCGGCCCGAACATCGGCGCATTGCGCGCCGTCGGCCCGACGAAGCTGTGCGAGGCGGGATCGAACACGTCATAGGCCTCGGTCTCGACAATGATCCCGCCGACCCCGTCGACCTCCAGTTCGGCCCCGATCAGGGTCCGGGCCACGGTCTCGGCCGATTGCTCGAACAGCTCCATGCCCCGGCAACGCGGCGATGGCGTCGCGGTTCGCTCTTCGTTGTTCACTCGGCCGGCGGACAGGCCGGTCCGTCGCCCCAACCCAGCTCCACGCAGCGGCCGTTCACCCCGGCCGGCGGAGTCACCCCGATTAGCGCCGCCAGGGTCGGGGCGATATCCACGGTGCGCAGCGGCCAGAAGCGCTCCTGCCCCCCGTTCGGGTCGGGCCGCCAGAAGATGATCGGCACCCGCCGGTCGTAGTCCCAGGGCGAGCCGTGGCTCGCCACCGCGCCGCCTACCCGGCCGGAGCCGTTATGGAAGGGCCGATAGGCGCGGATGATGTCCGGCGCCCGTTGCGGAGCCACGGACAGGCGCAGCCGTTCGCGCAGGGTCAGCAGTTCCGGGTTGGCCTCGGTCGGCAGCGGCTCGGCCAGCAGTTCGTCCCGCGGGACGGCCAGCGCCACCAGGGGATCGGCGTTCAGCATGTCCACCGCCGCGGCGATGATCCGGCCGCGCAGCGGCTCGTCCAGGGCCACGCCCCCGGCGTCGGTGACCACTAGCCCCCCGGCCGAGCTGCGCAGCGGGTCGAAGTCGAGGCCGAAGTCCTGGCGCAGGGTCGCATTGATCCGCGCCGACAGGCCGGCGTCGCCGCGGCGGGCGTCGGGATTGCCGTGCGCCGTCATCCGCTCGGGCATGTCCGAGCCGCCGTGGTCGGCTGTCAGCACCAGCGCCACACCGCCGGGAAGGTCGTCCAGCTTGTCGAGGAAGACCCCCAGCGCCTCGTCGAGGCGCAGGACCTGTTCGCACATCTCCGGCCCCTGCGAGCCGTAACGGTGGCCGATGATGTCGGTCCCCGACAGGCTGACTCCCAGAACATCGGTGACCCCGCGCCGTCCCAGCTGCAGGGCTTCCAGAAGATAGCCGGCCGCGTCCAGCGTCGCCTCATCGTAGAGGGGCGACTCCTCGACGGCGAAACCGTCCGGCGGCAGGTCGGAGTGCAGGGTCTGGCCGCCGACCGTCCAGTTCGCCGCAAGGGCGCGGCACTGCTCGTGCTGATAGTCCCAGCCCAACCCGCCGGTCGACATCGCCTCGGCCAGTTCCGCATTGAACGCCGCCACCGGGGCCAGTCGCTCGGCCGCGTCCTGTCCCGGCGCGACATAGGTGGTCAGCCCGGTGTCCACGAACCAGAAGGCGCCGTCGTCGTTCTGGCCGGCCAGGGTGATGGCCCCGCGATCCTTGCCCGAGACGGCGACGCTCAGACTGCCGGGGCTGCCCGCCTTGATCCAGTCGCCGAGCGTCGTGGCCGTCATCTGCCGCGGGCCGACCGGCCCGTGCTCGCTCTCCCCGCCGTGCGCCAGGCCGTTCTCGGGCGCGGCCAGGCAATAGACCTCCTCCCCCGTGCGGGTGTCGATCCAGTCGTTGGAGATGATGCCTGTGGTGGCCGGATGGGCGCCGGTCAGGACCGTCGAGTGGCCGGCGCAGGTCACCGTCCGGCCATGGCTCTGGTAGCCGTTGGCGTGCACCAGCCCTTCGTCCGCCAGGCGGCGCAGTCCGTGCCGGAACAGGGGGCGGTACTGGTTGAACAGGTTGGCGCTGAACTGGTCGATGACCAGGGCCACCACCAGCGCGGGCCGGCCCTCGGTCGGGGCCGCCCCGGGCCGCCCCCCCCGA
>JAEZIH010000094.1 GCA_023416055.1 Pseudomonadota bacterium
TCACCGTGTCCCTGACCCGCCCGGTGTGGGTGATCTTGTGCCGTCTCAGCACGCCCTCGCGCACCGCCCCCAGCTTGGCGATGGCCGCCTGGCTGCGCAGGTTGAGCGCGTCGGTGATGATCTCGACGCGCACGATTCCGCTGTCGACGGCGTGCCCCAGCAGCAGCCGCTTGCTGGCGGGATTGACCACCCCGCCGCGCGCCTCCGGATGGTAGAAGGTCGAGCCCAACTCCACCCGCCGGTGCTGGGGAAAGAAGTCGTGCAGGCTGCTGGTCCCCACGATCTTTCCGTCCGCCAGCCGCCGCACCGCATAGGGCGTGTCCCGCCCCGCCGCGAACCGCTGCATGAAGCCGTCCCACCACGGGTCGAAGGCCTCACCATAGGCGTTCGACACCATGATCGACCACGCGTCCGGATCGACGCTGATCGCCGCCCGCACCGCCTCCTTCAGCCCCGGCGTGAACGGCTCCAGCCGCACCCAGCGGTTCTCCAGCACCTTGGGCTCGATGCGCATCAGCCGGCCAGATCCCGGTCGAGGAAGGCCTTCACCGCCGTAGCGTCGACATCGCGCGCCACGAAGGCCTCGCCGATCCCCCGCGCCAGGATCAAGGTCAGCCGCCCGCCCTCGGCCTTCTTGTCCCCCGCCATCCGCTTCAGCAGGGCGGCGCTGCGGAAGCTCCCCACCTGCGCCAGCCGCGTCGGCAGCCCTGCCGCGGCGATCACCGCCTCGACCCGCTCCGCACAGGCCGGATCGCACAGCCCCTCCGCCGCCGAGAACCGGAAGGCCAGGGCGCAGCCCAGCGCCACGGCCTCGCCGTGCGTCAGCCTAATCTCGTCGAAACCCAGCTCGGCCTCGATGGCGTGGCCGAAGGTGTGGCCGAGGTTCAGCAGCGCCCTGCGCCCCGCCTCCTTCTCGTCCTCGCCGACGATGGCGCTCTTGATCTCCACCGAGCGCACCACCGCCCGCTCCAGCGCCGCTGCATCGCCCCTCGCGCCCACCGCCCCCTCGCCCGCCAGCCAGCCGAAGAAGGCGGCGTCGCAGATCAGGCCGTGCTTCAGCACCTCGGCCCAGCCCGACCGCAGCTGCCGCTCCGGCAGGGTGGCCAGCACCTCGATGTCGGCCAGCACCAGCCGCGGCTGGTGGAAGGCCCCGACAAGGTTCTTGCCGCGCGGCGTGTCGATCGCCGTCTTGCCGCCCACCGAGGAGTCTACCTGGGCCAGCAGGGTGGTCGGAACCTGCACGAAGTCGATGCCGCGCATGTACAGGGCCGCCGCCAGGCCGGCGAGGTCGCCGACCACGCCGCCGCCCAGCGCCACCACCACATCCCGCCTGTCCAGCTGGAAGGCCAGCAGCCGGTCGATGACCCGCTCCAGCTCGGCGAACGACTTGGAACCCTCGCCCGGCGGCACGGTCAGCAGCCGTCCGTGGACGCCCGCCGCCTTCAGCGCGGCCAGCGCCGCCCGGCCGTGCAGGCCCGCCACCGTCTCGTCGGTGATGACCACGGTGCGGCCCTGCGCCAGCGGCGCCAGGCGCTCGCCCAGCTGCCCCAGCAGGCCGCACCCGACCACCACCTCGTAGGGACGGAAGTCGCCGCCCGAGACCGTCACCGTCGTCGTCACGCCCCCACCTCTGGCGCCTGATCGGCGTAGAAGCCCTCCAGCGCGGTCGCGATCGCCTCGACGGCCTGGCCATGCGCCCCGCCGGCCACATCGACCACTACGTCCGCCGCCTCGGCGTAGACCGGGTAGCGCGCCTCGGCGAGGCCGGCGAGGGTCTTCAGCGGGTCGCGCCCGCGCAGCAGGGGCCGGGTGTCGCGCCGGCGCACCCGCTCCGCCACGGTCTCGAGGTCGGCCCGCATCCACACCGTCACCGCCCGCTCCTTCAGCAGGCCGCGCGTCTCGGGGTTCAGGATCGCCCCGCCGCCGGTGGCGAGCACCAGCTGGGGCCCTTCCAGCAGCCGCCGCATCACCCGCGCCTCGCCGGCACGGAACTCGGCCTCGCCCAGTTCGTCGAAGATGTCCGACACCGTCATCGCCGCCGCCGCCTCGATCTCGATATCCCCGTCTGCGAAGGGGAGGCCCAGCCGCTTCGCCAGCCGGCGTCCGACGGTGGATTTCCCCACCCCCATCAGCCCGACCAGAGCTATGGTGCGACGGCGGACCGGAATCGGCCCCGGGACAGGCGGCGGCAGGCGAGACGACATGACCCGACCACCCTCTACACCAAGCCTCGCCGGCGAAAAGCGGTCGCGCGCATGACCACGCCCCAGGTCGAGGCCTTTCTGGAGATGATGGCGGTGGAACGCGACGCCTCGCCCCACACCCTGGCCGCCTACGGCCGCGACCTCGCCGACGCCGAAGCCTCCCTGTCCGGCGGCCTGATGCAGGCTGACGAGGCGGCGGTCGAGGCCTGGTACGCCGGCCTCGGGGCGCAGGGCCTCTCCCCCGCCACCCAGGCCCGCCGCCGCTCGGCCGTGCGCCAGTTCTATCGCTTCGCCCTCGCCGAAGGCTGGCGCGCCGACGACCCGTCGCGGCGGCTGGACGCGCCGAAACAGGGCCGCCCCCTGCCGAAGACCCTGGGCCGCGACGAGATCGAACGCCTGCTGGCCGCGGCATCGGCCCGCGACGGCGCCGCCGGCCTGCGTCTCGTCGCCCTC
>JAEZIH010000100.1 GCA_023416055.1 Pseudomonadota bacterium
ACGGCGAAGGTCGCCACCAGCGCCACGGGGATGGCCACGATGGGGATGATCGCCGCCCGCCAGGTCTGGAGGAAGACGATGACCACCAGCACCACGAGGATGACGGCTTCGAACAGGGTGTGCTGCACCGCCTCGACCGAGGTGGCGACGAATTCGGTCGGGTTGTAGGCGACGTCGACGGCCATGCCCTGGGGCAGCTCGCCGCGGAAGGCGTCGACCTCGGCCAGCACGCGCTCGGCGGTGCCCAGGGCGTTGGCCCCCGGCTGCTGGATGATGGCGATGCCGACGCCGCGTTCGCCGTCGAAGAAGCCGCGGATGCCGTAGTCCTGTGCGCCCAGCTCGACGCGCGCGACGTCGCGAACGCGGGTCACGCGACCCTCGGCGTCGGTCTTGATGACGATGTTCGAGAATTCGTCGGGGTCGCTCAGGCGGCCCTGCACCTGCACCGGCAGCTGGAAGGCGGCGGCGTTGGTGGCGAAGGGCGGCTGGCCGATGGCCCCCGCCGCGGCCTGGACGTTCTGGGCGCGCAGGGCGGCGACGATGTCGGGACCGGTCAGGTTGCGGGCCGCGGCCTTGGCCGGGTCGATCCACACCCGCATGGAGTAGTTGCCGCCGCCGAAGACCATCACGTTGCCGACGCCATCCACGCGCAGCAGGCGGTCGCGCAGCACCGACTGGGCGTAGTTGCCGACGTAGTCGTTATCCAGGCTCTTGTCCGGGGAGGTCAGCCCCAGGATCATCAGGAAGCCGGTCTCCTGCTTGTTCACGGTGACGCCGATCTGGCGCACCTGCTCCGGCAGCCGGGGCTCGGCCAGGGCGACCCGGTTCTGGACCAGCACCTGGGCCGCATCCAGGTCGGTGCCCGGGTTGAAGGTGACGGTGATCGCCACCGCCCCGTCCGAGGTGGACGAGGACGACAGGTACAGCATCCCCTCGACCCCGTTGACCTCCTGCTCGATCGGCGCGGCCACTGTCTCGGCCAGGGTCTCGGCCGAGGCCCCCGGATAGGCGGTGTTGATGGTGATCGTCGGCGGCGCGATCTCCGGGTACTGCGACAGCGGCAGCAGCGGATAGGCGAAGGCCCCGATCAGGGTGATGAACACCGCGATCACGGCCGCGAAGATCGGCCGGTCAATGAAGAAGCGCGAAATGTTCATGGGCTCAGCCGGCGGAGGTGGCGAAGGTCGCGGTGGAGGCCGGGGCCGGCGTGGTCACCGGGGCCTGGGTCTCGCTCGCGACCGGCTGGATGCGGCCGTTCTGGGCCTGCACCTTCATGCCGGGCTGCTGGATCCGCTGGACGCCGTTGATGATGACGCGGTCGTCCGGACGCAGGCCCGAGCGGATCACGCGCAGGCCGTCGACCAGCGGGCCGGTCTGGACCGCCCGCGGCGAAACCGAGCCGTCATTGGCCACGACATAGACGATGCGGCGAGCCTGGTCGGTGGCGATGGCCGCGTCAGGGACCAGCATGGCCTGGTAGCTGCCGGCGCCGGCGAGGCGCGCCTGGCCGAACATGCCAGGCTTCAGGAAGCCGTCGGCGTTGGCGATCACCGCCCTCAGGCGGACGACGCCCGAGGTCGTGTCCACGGCGTTGTCGGTGAAGTCGAGCGTGCCCGACCGGCTGTAGTCGGACTCGTCCTGCAGCCGCACCTGGATCGGGGCGGCGCCCCGGCGGGCCTGGCGCTGGTACTTCAGCAGCACGGCTTCGGAGCCGTCGAAGACGAAGTGGATAGGGGCGGTCGAGACGATCGTGGTCAGGACATCGGCAGCCGACGACCCGCCGCCGACCAGGTTGCCGGCGTCGACGCGGCGGTCCGACACCCGGCCCGAGATCGGGGCGGTGACGCGGGTGAACTCCAGGTCCAGCTGGCGGGCGCGGACGTTGGCGTTGGCGGCGGCGATGGCGGCTTCGGCTGTCTGGAGCGCGCCCCGGCGCGTGTCTGCCTCGGCCTGGGAGATGGCCTGAGAGGCCAGCAGGGTCTCGGCGCGCTCGAACTCGGCGCGGGCGAGGGTCAGCTGGGCTTGGGCCTGGGCCAGCTGGGCGCGGGCGGCGGCGAGGGCGGCCTGGGCCGGGCGCGGGTCGAGGGTGAACAGCAGCTGGCCGCGGCGCACATAATCGCCGTCCCGGAAGTGGACGCCCTGGATGTAGCCGCCGACACGGGCGCGCACATCGACCGACTGGGTCGCCTCGAAGCGGCCGGTGAACTCGTCCCAGTCCTGGACGACCTGGACCAGCGGCGTCGCCACGGTCACCGCCGGCGCGGGCGGGGCCTGCGCCTCGCTCTTCGAGGAACAGCCATAGAGCACGGCCGCCATGAGAGCGGACGCGGCCACGATCTTCACCGTGCGCATGAAAGCAGTCTCCGTGAGGGAGAAAATCCCTGTCTCTGTCGACGGCGGCGATCGGGAGGAGGGCCGCTAGTCAACGCCCGGTGACTTAATGGTGATCGACCCGGCGCTTGTCAACGGGTGTTGACAAAGCCATATAGATGGTGGGGCTTTATCAGGAGCTATCCTGTTGTTTTGTCATGTCGCGCCTCGGCCCAGAAACGCCGAGGCGACTCGCGCAGCCATCCTCGAGGCCGCGCGCGAAAGGTTCGCGCGCGAGAGCTATGACGACGTCGGCATGCGCGACATCGCCGGCGACGTGGGCGTCGATGCGGCCCTGGTGTCCCGCTATTTCGGCTCCAAGGAAGATCTGTTCACGGCCGTGCTGGACAGCTGCGAGAACGGAGCCGACCTGATGCGCGGGGACCGCGCCACCTTCGGCCGGCGCGTGGCCCACGAGGCGATCTTCGAGGCCAAGAGCGAGAGCAAGCTGAAGGGGCTGCTCATCCTGTTGCGCTCGGTCGGCTCAACCAAGGCGATGGAGCTGGTCCAGCGCACCGGCAACGAGCGCTTCATGACACCTTTCACCGAATGGGTCGGCGGCCCCGACGGCGCCGTACGCGCCCGTCTGGCTTCGGGGTTCATCATGGGCATGGCCGTCAGCCGCGAGATCACCGGCGGCTTCGGCCTCACCACCGCGCAGTGCCGGACCATGGAGGACCGCATGGCGACCATCCTCCAGGAAATGATCGACGGGTGATCAGTCCCGCGGCGTGAACTTCCGGATCACGCCGGAGAAGGTCATCAGCACCCGCTCGCCAGCGTTGATCTGGCCGCGCACGAAGATCAGGCTCTTGCCCGCCCGGATCACCTCCCCGGTCGCCTCGACCAGCTCCCCGACGTAGGCGCCGTCGATGAAGGTCGAGTCGAGGGAGACCGTGACGCCCGAGGCGCCTTCCATCTCCTGGTAGGCGGTCTGGAACAGGGCGATGTCGGCGAAGGTCATCAG
>JAEZIH010000113.1 GCA_023416055.1 Pseudomonadota bacterium
GCGCTGCTGCCCCGGGAAGATAATTTCTTCCGCCTGTTCAACGCCCACGCGGCGACCCTGATCAAGGGGGCCGAGGCGCTGCGCAAGGCGCTGGAGGGCGGCGACGATGTCCCGCACTGGTGCCAGCAGATCGTCGATCACGAGCATGAGGCCGACGATGTGGCCCGGGAGGTGCTGTTCGCGGTGCGGCGCAGCTTCATCACGCCGTTCGACCGCTCGGACATCCGCGGCCTGACCAACTCGCTGGACGATTCCATCGACCAGATGCAGAAGACGGCCAAGGTCATCGGCCTGTACGAGGTGCGGGAGTTCGCACCGCACATGCGCCAGCTGGGCGACATCGCCGTGGAGACCGCGCTACTGACCGTGGAGGCCGTGTCGCTGCTGTCGGACATGCGCAAGAACCACGGCCGGCTCAACGATCTGACGGAGCAGGTGGCACGGCTGGAGAGTCAGAGCGACGATCTCTACGACATGGGCATGAAGGCGCTCTACGAGGCGCACAAGGGCCGCAACGGCGGGGGCGATGCGCTCGGCTTCCTCATCGGCGCGGAGATCTACGATCATCTCGAGAAGGTGGTGGACCGCTTCGAGGACGTGGCCAACCGCATCAACGGCGTTCTCGTCGAGCACCTGTAGGAGCCGCTCATGGACTCCGCCCTGCTGGTCCTCATCTTCCTGATCGGCGTCGCCCTGCTGTTCGACTTCCTGAACGGCCTGCACGACGCGGCCAATTCGATCGCCACCATCGTGGCCACGCGGGTCCTGCCGCCCATCTATGCGGTGGGCTGGGCGGCGTTCTTCAACTTCATCGCCTTCCTGTTCTTCGGCCTGCACGTGGCCGACACCATCGGGCGCGGGATCATCGATCCGGCGGTGATCTCAGACCAGGTCATCTTCGGCGCCCTGATGGGGGCGATCAGCTGGAACATCATCACCTGGCTGGCGGGGATACCGTCGTCCAGCTCGCACGCCCTGATCGGCGGACTGCTGGGCGCAGGGGTCGCCAAGGCGGGTTCGGGCGCGGTGGTGATCGCGGGCGTGACCAAGACCGTGGCCGCGATCTTCCTGTCGCCCACCGTCGGCTTCAGCCTGGCCCTGCTGCTGGTGCTGATCGTGTCCTGGGCCTTCATGAAGGCTAACCCGGCGACGGCGGACAAGGCGTTCCGGCGCATGCAGTTCGTCTCGGCCTCGGCCTATTCGCTGGGCCACGGCGGCAACGACGCCCAGAAGACCATGGGCATCATCGCCGTGCTGCTGTTTTCGCGCGGCCTGCTGGGCGACGAGTTCTACGTGCCCTTCTGGGTGGTGATTACGGCCCAGGCGGCCATCGCCCTGGGCACCCTGTTCGGCGGTTGGCGCATCGTCCACACCATGGGTTCGCGCATTACCCGGCTGAGCCCGCAGCAGGGCTTCTGCGCCGAGACGGGCGGGGCGATCACCCTGTTCATGGCCACCGGCCTGGGCATTCCGGTGTCGACCACCCACACCATCACCGGGGCCATCGTCGGCGTCGGCGCCGCCCGCCGGGCCAGCGCCGTGCGCTGGGGCGTAGCGCGCAGCATCGTCACCGCCTGGTTCATCACCATGCCGGCGGCGGCGGCCATCGGGGCGCTGTTCTACTGGATCGGCGGAGCCTTCCTGAGCTGATGGCGGCCGACCCGACCCGCACCGAGCGCAGCGAGCGCCGCCAGGTGGCGGCCCTGCCGTGGCGGCGGGGAGGGGACGGGCTGGAGGTGCTGCTGATCACCTCGCGCGAGACCGGCCGGTGGGTCGTCCCCAAGGGCGGCCGCATGCCGGGCCGGACGGATGCGGAGGCCGCCGCCGAGGAAGCCTTGGAGGAGGCCGGGGTGACCGGCCGCGTCGTCGAGTCTCCCTGCGGGACCTTCCGCTACCTGAAGATTCTGAAGCGCCGCGCGCCGCGGTGGTGCGTGGTCTCGGTCTACCCGCTCGCGGTCGAGGTCGAGCTCGACGACTGGAAGGAGAAGGCCGAGCGCACGCGGGAATGGGTCTCGCGGGATGAGGCTGCCCGGCGGGTCGACGAGCCCGAGCTGAAGGCACTGATCACCGGCTTCGATCCATAGTTGCATCGCCCGCGCCGTTCGCCGAAAGTGCGACCGGAGGGGGAGTTCGACATGCGTATCCTGATCGCCTGCGTGGCTGCTGCTGCAGCCGTATCCGCGCCGCTGACGCCGGCTCACGCCGCCGGGGCGCCGCCGCAGGCCGCGTCCTCCGGGCCGTCGGCGCGACAGCTGGAACTGACCCGGCGCTACGTCGATCTGACCATGACCGACCAGTTCGGGGACGTCATCCGCGAGATGATCGGCGACGAATACGAACGTGACGCCACCATGCCGGCGGATGAGCGGGCCTTCCTGGTGGACCTGACCACCGAGCTCATGACCGACATGGTTCCGCGGATGATCGATGAGCTGGTCCAGGTGTACGCCGCCGCCTACACCGAGGCGGAGATGGAAGCCCTGATCGCCTTCTACGACACGGAGGTGGGTCGTTCGATCGCGGCGAAGGCCGTCCAGCTGATGCCCGAGGAAAACCGGGCCATGATGTCGGTGATGCCCCAGGTGCTGGACAAGATGGCTTCGCGGATGTGCCAGCACTACG
>JAEZIH010000123.1 GCA_023416055.1 Pseudomonadota bacterium
GGGGGAGGGGGAGGAGAGTGGCTCCGCGGGTAGGATTCGAACCTACGACCAGCCGATTAACAGTCGGCTGCTCTACCACTGAGCTACCGCGGAACACTTCCTCTCGGGAAGGCGGGCGCTATAGCAGCGCGAGTCAGCCTCGTGCAACGGGAAATATCTGATTGGCCCCAATCGTCGTCGAAGATCCGCTCGACCCCCGTGTCGCCGGCTTCATGGACATCCGCGAACGCGACCTCACGGGGCGTCACGGACTGTTCGTCGCCGAGGGGGAGGTGGTGCTCCGCGTGCTCGCGTCGCCGGCGTCCCTTTGCCGCCCCGTCGCGGTCCTGCTGGCGGACAGGAGGGTTGAGGGCCTCGCCGACGTCCTCGCCGCCCTTCCGCCGGAGGCGCCCGTCTACGCGGCCGGCCAGGCCGTGCTCGACCGGATCGCCGGCTTTCACCTGCACCGCGGCATCCTCGCCCTCGGCCGCAAGCCAGAGCCGGCGTCGCTGGAGACCGTCCTCGGCCGTCTTCCCGAAGAAGCCGTGGTCGTCGCCGCCTGCGGTATCGGCAATCACGACAACATGGGCGGACTGTTCCGGGCCGCCGCCGCCTTCGGGGCGGACGCCGTCCTGCTCGACCGGCACTGCTGCGATCCCTTCTACCGCAAGGCCATCCGCGTCTCCGTCGGCGCCGTCCTGCGCACGCCGATGGTGTCAGGCCTGGAGGCGGCGTCCATGGTCGAAACCCTCAAGGCTGCGGGCTTCCGGGTGCTGGCGATGAGCCCCGGGGCGACCGCGCCGCTCCATCTGGCGCCGCGCGGCGGCCGCGTCGCAATCGTCCTCGGAGCCGAGGGACCCGGACTGCCCCGGTCGCTGCTCGAGCGCTGCGATTCGCTGGCGATCCCGATGTCGGGCGGCTTCGATTCGCTCAATGTGGCGACTGCAGGGGCGATCGCCCTTCATCATTTCACGCGATAGGCGAGCTGCCTTCACCAATGCGCGATTAACCCTTCGTATACCTTGATGAACGGCGCGTGCTGTGGCGCTGTATCGAGGTCCGGGGGAGTTTGGTCATGTTCGACAGCATTCTTTTCTTCATCAGCCGCAAGGCGCGGGTGGCCCTGACGGTCGCCGTCGTCGCCGCATCGGTCAGCGCGGCCACCGTCATCGGCTGGATCACCGCGCCGGTCTGATCTGTCGGAAATTCGCGATGGAGGCCTGAGCCGGAATCGAACCGGCGTGCACGGATTTGCAGTCCGCTGCGTAACCACTCCGCCATCAGGCCATGACCCCTCCGCATGAGGGACCGTGTCGTCGCGAGGCGCGTTCGCTATCAGATCGGATTGTCCCCCGCAACGCACAGACCTATAAGCGCGCCAGATTTCCGGCGCCGCACGTGCGCCTTCCGCTTCTCGGGACGAACGACAGATGGATTTCGCGGCCGCGCGCAAGGTTATGGTGGACAGTCAGGTCCGCGTGAACGACGTCCCCGACCGCGAGTTGCAGGCCGCCCTGCTGACTGTGCCCCGCGAGCGCTTCCTGCCGGCCGAGCGCGCCTTCACCGCCTATGCCGAGATCGAACCCGAGATCGCCAACGGTCGTCGGCTGATGCTGCCGCGCGACCTGTCCAAGCTGCTGATGGCGGTCGACGCCCGCCCGGGCGAGAAGGCCCTCTCGGTGGCCGGGCCCTACGCCGCCGCGGTCCTCGCGGCCATGGGCCTGAAAGTCACCGCCCAGGAAGCGGACGCGGCCGTGCTTGAAACCGTCGCCGGCGCCCTGGCCGAAGCCGGCGTCGAGGGCGTGACCGCGCCGTTCGACCAGCCGTCCGGCGGCGACTACGACCTGATCGTCTCCGAGGCCGCGGTTCCGGTGCGTCCCGAGGCCTGGCTCGCCGCGCTGAAGGTCGGCGGCCGTCTGGCCGTGGTCGAGCGGACCGGGCCGACCGGAAAGGCCGTGCTCTATGTGAAGGGCGCCTCGGGCCTGTCGCGGCGCGAGCTTTTCGACGCCGCCCCGCCCGTCCTCGACGATCTGATCCCCGCGCCCGCCTTCGCCCTCTAGGTCGCCGCATTTCGGGCCGCGCGTGAAAAAATCTTAACTGGCGCGGGAGGAAACGCTCCCGCATCAGGCCTATGGGATACACAAGGGGCGTGCGCATCCTCGCGCGCTCCAGGCAGGAACAGTCATGCTGAAACGTTCGCGCGCGCTCGCCTCGGTCGCTCTCATCGCCGTCGTCTCCGGCATGGCCGCGCCGTCCTGGGCCGAGACGCTGCAGGAAGCGATCGCCCTGGCCTATCGGACCAATCCCTCGCTGCTCGCGCAGCGCGCCAACCAGCGCTCGCTGGACGAGACGATCGTTCAGGCCCGCGCCGGCCTGCGTCCGCGCCTGGACGTGACCCTCAGCGGCAACCTTTCGCAGGACTACGGTGACGTTTCCCCGCTCGTCGACCCCTACGGCGACAGCGCCTCGGCCAGCATCGGCCTGTCACAGACCATCTGGAGCGGCGGCCGCATCGGCCACGGCATCAGCGCCGCCGAGGCCGAAATCTTCGCTGGCCGCGAGAACCTGCGCGACATCGAACAGACCGTCCTCGCCTCCGTGATCCAGGCCTACGCCGACGTCCTGCGCGACACCGAGATCCTGCGCATCCGCCAGGCCAACCTCGGCGTCCTGCAGCGCCAGCTGGAAGAAGCGTCTGCCCGCTTCGAAGTCGGCGAGATCACCCGCACCGACGTAGCCCAGTCCGAAGCCCGTCTGGCCCAGTCGGAAGCCGACCTCGCCAACGCCCAGGCCCAGCTATCGGTCTCGCGCGCCTTCTACGCCGCCGTCGTCGGTCAGTCGCCCGGCGACCTCGCCCCGATGCCGACCCTGCCGGGCGTGCCGAGCGACTTCGACGCCGCTCTCGACGTCGCCCTGCAGGACAACCCCGGCATCCGCGCCGCCGTCTTCACCCTGCGAGCGGCCGAGGCCAATGTGGCCGCGGCCAAGGCCGAATACCTTCCCTCGGCGCGGCTGACCGCCTCCTACGGCGGCGCCAACAGCGATTTCGACCGTATCGGCGACATCGGCGACTCGACCCGCCTGACGGCCGGCGCGACCATCTCGGTGCCGCTGTTCACCGGCGGGCTGAACAGCTCGCGCGTGGCCCAGGCGATGGAGCGGGCCAACGCCGCCCAGATCAACGTCGAGGGCGAACGCCGCAACACCCTGCAGTCGGTCAGCTCGGCTTACGCCCAGGCTCTGTCGGCCCGGTCCAGCCTTGAGGCCGGGACCGAGGCCGTTCGCGCCGCCACCGTCGCCGCCGAGGGCGTTCGCCAGGAAGCCCAGGTCGGCCTGCGCACCACGCTGGACGTGCTCAATCAGGAACTGGAACTGCGCAACGCCGAGATCACCCTGGCCAGCGCGCGTCGCAATGAGTACGTCGCCCAGGCCAATCTGCTGGCGGCCATGGGCCGGCTCGAAGGCGCGGATCTCGATCCGACGCTCACGGTCTACGATCCCGCGGCCAACTATGAGCGGGTGCGCAACCGCGGCGCCCTGCCGTGGGACGGTCTGGTCGAGGCTATCGACCGCGTCGCCGCCCCGCCGGTCGTCCCGGCCAACGACGCCGAGGACGCCCCGATCGACCAGCAGCTGAAGTCGGAAATCATCCGGACCGCGCCACGGGACTGATCGCCAGACAGGCGATTCAGCCGGGCGGGATTAGCCGGGGGCGCGAAAACGCCCGTTGATTCCGTCGGGCTGAGATGCGACGACAAGGGGCGGAGTGGGGGCCGCGGTCCCGCGCCGCATCACCAGATATTCAGCGTTCGCCGCGCGCGCCTCGGGGTTTCGACATGACCGACCAGACCGCCCAGGAACCGA
>JAEZIH010000168.1 GCA_023416055.1 Pseudomonadota bacterium
CACCGACCAGAAGGCGCGCTTCAAGTCGGCCGGCTGGGCGGTGAAGGCCATCGACGGCCATAACGAACACCAGATCCGCGCCGCCCTGAAATGGGCCACGAAGCAGGCCAAGCCGACCCTGATCGCCTGCCGCACGAAGATCGGCCGCGGCGCCGCCACCATGGAAGGCAGCCACAAGACCCACGGCGCCGCGCTGGGCGCGGCCGAGGTGGCGGCGACGCGTCTGGGCCTGAGCTGGACGCACGATCCGTTCGAGCTGCCGGAGAACATCGAGAAGGCGTGGCGCAAGGTCGGCCGGCGCGGGGCCAAGGCCCGCAAGGCCTGGGAGGCGCGACTGGCGGCCTCCGCGCAGGCGGCGGACTTCACCCGCGCCATCAACGGCGACCTGCCCGCCGGCGCCTTCGACCGGCTGGAGGCGAAGATCGCCGAACTGGTCGAGACGAAGCCGGCCCAGGCCACGCGCCAGGCCTCGGGCGCGGCGCTGGACGAGCTGTTCGCGGCCATTCCGGAGCTGATCGGCGGCTCGGCCGACCTGACCGGCTCGAACAACACCTTCGTCAAGGGCACCCCGATCTTCGACGCGCCGACCTACGAGGGGCGCTACGTCAACTGGGGCATCCGCGAGCACGGCATGGCCGCGGCCATGAACGGCATGGCCCTGCACGGCGGGGTGATCCCCTACGGCGGCACCTTCATGGTGTTCTCGGACTACAGCCGCCCGTCGATCCGGCTGGCGGCGCTGATGGGCGTGCGGGTGATCCACGTCCTGACCCACGACAGCATCGGGTTGGGCGAGGACGGACCGACGCACCAGCCGGTCGAGCATCTGGCCGCCCTGCGCGCCATCCCGAACCTGCTGGTGTTCCGCCCGGCCGACACGGTCGAGGCCATGGAGTGCTGGAAGCTGGCGCTGGAGCACAAGGCGACGCCGTCGGCGCTGGCCCTGTCGCGCCAGAAGACGGCGGCGGTGCGGACCACGGCGGCGGGCGAGCACCTGTCGGCCAGGGGCGCCTACGAGCTGAAGGCGGCCAACGGCGAGGCGAAGGCCACCCTGTTCGCCACGGGCACCGAGGTGCCGGTGGCGCTGGCCGCGGCGGAGAAGCTGGAGGCCGAGGGCACGCCGACGCGGGTCGTCTCGGTCCCCTGCTTCGAGCTCTTCTTCCAGCAGCCGAAGGCCTACCAGGACAGCGTCATCGGCCGCGGCACGGTGCGCGTCGCCGTCGAGGCCGCCATCCAGCAGGGCTGGGAGCGGTTCATCGGCGAGAACGGCGGCTTCGTCGGCATGACCGGCTTCGGCGCCAGCGCCCCCGCCGAGGTGCTGTACGAGAAGTTCGGGATCACCGCCGAGGCGGTGGTGGAGCAGGTCAAGGCGCGCCTCTGACCGGATGAGCCGCCTCGCCGCCGTCAGCCTGCTGGTCCGCGACTACGACGAGGCGATCGCCTTCTACGTCGGCAAGCTGGGATTCGAGCTGGTCGAGGACGCCGGTCTGGGCGCCGGCAAGCGGTGGGTGCGGGTGCGGCCCCGCGGCGGCGAGACGTGTCTGCTGCTGGCCCGTGCCACCACGCCGGAACAGCAGGCGCGGGTCGGCGATCAGTGCGCCGGGCGGGTCTGGCTGTTCCTCGAGACCGACGATTTCGCCCGCGACCATGCGGCCTTCACGGCGGCCGGCGTGGCCTTCCGCGAGACGCCGCGGCGTGAGCCCTATGGCGTAGTCGCCGTGTTCGAGGACCTGTATGGCAACGCCTGGGACCTGATCCAGCCCGCCGACCGGGAGGCCGCTCCATGATCCGCCGCACCGCCCTCGCCCTGATGGTGACGCTGTTCGCCGCACCCCTGACGCTCCAGGCCCGGGAGACGCCGGAGCCCGTGGGCGAGAGCTTCGTGCTGGGCTCGGCGGTCATGGGCAAGGACCGCGAGCTGAACGTGCTGCTGCCGGACGGCTATGAGGCCGACGGGCCCGGCCATCCGGTGATCTACGTCCTCGACGGCGGTCAGGAGCAGGACTTTCCTGCCTATGCGGCGATGATCCGTCAGGCGGCGCGGGACGACGAGATGCAGCCGGCGATCGTCGTGGGGGTCGCGTCCGAGGATCGCCAGAACGAACTGACGGAGCGCGCCCGCGACCGGCAGATCCTGTCGCGCTGGCCGAACCACGGCGAGTCCGAACGCTTCCGCCGCTTCCTCGCCGAGGAGGTGCAGCCGTGGGTCGCCGCGCGCTACCGCCTGAACGGCGAGGATGCGGTGCTGGGCGAGTCGGCCGCCGCCCTGTTCATCGTCGAGGCCTTCCTCGAACAGCCGACCCTGTTCGACCGCTACCTGGCCATCAGCCCCAGCCTGTGGTGGGACCGCGAGGCCCTGTCGAAGCGTGCGGCCGAGTTGCTGGCGCGCCACCCGGCGGGGGATCGTCTGCTGCTGCTCTCGATCGCCGACGAGGGAGGCCAGATGCAGTCAGGCATGAACCGGCTGCTGCAGGCGCTCGGACGCAGGACGCCGGAGGGCCTGACCTGGCGCTATCATCCGCGCCACGATCTCGAACATTCGACCATCTACCAGGCCGTGGCGCCGATCTTCGTGCGCGAGGCCTTCCCCGTCACGGAGACGCCCGCCCAATGATCCGCATCGGCACCCCCCTCTCCGCCTCCGCCACGCGGGTCATGCTTCTGGGCGCAGGCGAGCTGGGCAAGGAAGTGGCCATCGAACTGCAGCGGCTCGGGGCCGAGGGGATTGCGGTCGACCGCTATCCGGACGCGCCGGCGATGCAGGTCGCGCACCGGAGTCACGTGGTGGCGATGACCGACCCGGCGGCGCTGGAGGCGGTGATCCGCGCCGAGGCGCCGCACGTCGTGGTGCCCGAGATCGAGGCCATCGCCACCGAGGTGCTGGCCCGCATCGAGGCCGAGGGGCTGGCGCGGGTCATCCCGACGGCGCGGGCGACGCAGCTGACCATGAACCGCGAGGGCATCCGCCGTCTGGCGGCCGAGGAGCTGGGCCTGCCGACCAGCCCCTACGCCTTCGTCGAGAGCGCTGCGGAACTGGCCGAGGCGGCGCATCGCATCGGCCTGCCGGTGTTCGTCAAGCCGGTGATGTCGTCCTCGGGCAAGGGCCAGTCGATGATCGAGGCCATCGAGGACGCTCCCAACGCCTGGGCCTATGCGCAGAGCGGCGGACGGGTCGAGACGACGCGGGTCATCGTCGAGGGCCGCATCGACTTCGACTACGAGATCACCCTGCTGACCGTGCGGTCGATGCGTGCCGGCCAGGTGGTCACCGACTTCTGCGAGCCGATCGGGCACCGGCAGGAGAAGGGCGACTATGTCGAGAGCTGGCAGCCGCAGGCGATGAGCCCGGCGCCGATGGCGCGGGCGCAGGAGATCGCCGGCAAGGTCACCGAGGCCCTGGGCGGGCTGGGGGTGTTCGGCGTCGAACTGTTCGTGAAGGGCGACGAGGTGTGGTTCTCGGAGGTGTCGCCGCGGCCCCACGACACGGGGCTGGTGACGTTGGCGACGCAGCGGATGAGCGAGTTCGCCCTGCACGCGCGGGCCATCCTCGGCCTGCCGGTCGACGTCAGCCGCCACGACGTGGGGGCCAGCGCGGTGATCTACGGGGGCATGGAGGCGAAGGGGATCGCCTTCGAGGGCGTCGCCGAGGCGCTGGCCGTCCCGACCGCCGACGTGAGACTGTTCGGCAAGCCCGAGAGCTTCGTCCGCCGTCGCATGGGCGTGGCGCTGGCGCGCGGCGAGGACGTGGAAGGGGCGCGCAGCCGGGCCCGCGAGGCGGCGGGCAGGGTGCGGCCGGTCGCCGGCTAAAGGATCGAGGCCTCGGTCGCCCGCACCTGTCCATCGACCCCGTCGGCCAGCGCCGCGATGGCGAGCTCGAGGACGGGGTCTCCATCGCCTTTCGCTGCGGCGATGTCGGGCAGCACGCCGCGCTTCTCCAGACGCACGCCGGCGGCGGTGACGAAGTCGGCCCGGCTGAGGCTGAGCCGGCCGCCGTCCGGCAGGCGCGTGTCCTGGGAGATCAGAACGGCGCCGGCGGTCGGCTCGCCCACGACGATGGCGCGGCCGGCCTCCTGCAGGGCGGCGGGGGTCAGTTCGGCGGCGCTGCGGCTGTCGGCGTCGACCAGCACGGCGACGTCGTTGCCGGCCGGGGCCTCAAGCCGGCCGCAGCCTCCGGCGGTCCGCATCACCACCGCGCGGCCGGAACGGCTGGTGCGCGTGGCCCAGGGCAGGTCGCGGGGCAGGAAGCAGCTGAGCACCGCATCGGCCTCCAGAAGGCGGCCGCCGGAATTGCCGCGGAGGTCGAGGATGACGTCCGTCCCCGGCGGCAGGGCCGCCAACTGTTCCCCCATCCAGTCGCCGAGGCCGGGATCGAAGGCGTCGACGCGCAGCACGGCCACCCCGGGCCGCGACAGGTCGGCGGCGAAGACCGGGCGAGGCTCCATTATGCGCGGCGTGACAGCGAGGGTGCGCCGGGCGCCGGAGGGCTCGTCGAAGACCAGGGTGACAGGCCGGGCCTCGGGCACTTCAAGTTCGGGGAACCATGCATCGGGCGCTGTGGCGTCCAAGCGCCAGCCGACGAGGACTCCCGCCTCTTCGGCCGGAGAGCCTTCCCGGACGCGTTCGACGATGTAGCGGCCGGAGGCCTGGGGGTCGCGGCGCAGCGTCACGCCGAGGGTCGGACGGGGCTGCCCCGCGGTCTCGATGCGACGGGCGACGGCGGGCGCGGCGACGCTGGCGTGGGGGTCGTCGAGCAGGGCCAGCATCTCGCCCAGCACGCGATACAGGGCGCGGTCGTCGACGGCGGCGAGGGCGCGGGGGCGATAGGTGCGGCGCGCGGCCGGCCAGTCCACGCCGTGCAGGCCGGGGTCGTAGTACTGGCTGCGCACCTCGCTCCACACGCGGTCGAAGACCCGTCGGTTCATGCGGGCCCGCTCGGCCGAAAGTCGGGCCGGCCCCTCGGCCACGGCGGCATTCGCGGCGGCGGGCGCCGAGACCGGATCACGGGCCAGCGCCGGGGCCGCGAGGAGCGCAAGGCTCATCGCGGCTGATCCGGTCAGTCGGAGGAAGAGGCGGCGGAGGTTCATCGCCTCCACTTAGGGGGACGAACCCCGATCGCTCAAATCACGAAAGCGACGGCCCGGAAGCGTCATTCCCCTGCGGGGACGACGCGACGCACGTCGCCCTCGGGCGTCTCGACCACGATCTCGTGGCCGTCGCTCTGGCTGCGGCCCCGAAAGGACACCGTGCGGTCGTCCGGCCGCCCGGCCCGGCGGAGTTCGACACGGCCCTCGCCGTCGGCGGTCCGCGTCAGGGTCATCGACTGTTCGCCGCGAGCCTCGGGCAGGGTCGGGGACGTCGAAAGCTCGTGGGTCGTCCGGTCGCCGTCGCGGGTGAATGTCACCGACTGGGGGGCTGCGGGGGTCTGGATCAGGGCGGCGGCGAGAGTGACGAGCGTCAGCATGGAGGTTCTCCTGAGGTGGGTGAAGGCCCTGTCCTGACCATGGGAACCTTGCGGGCGTGTGTCGGCGGACGGGAGAAATGTTTCACGGCTGAAATGACGCCGTCGGACAGCTCGGTATGATAGGCGCATGCAGGCCGATACCCCGCGCATCCTTGTCGTCGACGACGACCCCGGCATCCGCGAGGTGCTGACCGACTATCTGCGCCAGCACGGCTATGCCGCCGAAGGCGCGGCCACGGCGGCCGAGATGGACCGCGCCATGGCGGCGCGGGAGCCGGACCTGATCGTGCTGGATTTGATGATGCCGGGCGAGGACGGACTGTCGGTCTGTCGCCGCCTGGCCGGCAAGGGCCCGCCGATCGTCATGCTATCGGCCATGGGCGAGGACACCGACCGGATCATCGGCCTGGAGCTGGGGGCTGACGACTACCTGGCGAAGCCCTGCAATCCGCGCGAGCTGCTGGCGCGGGTGCGGGCGGTGTTGCGTCGACCGCGGGGGGCCGGCGAGGCCGACGGGCCCTGCCTGACCTTCGCCGGCTGGCGGCTGGACCTGCTGCGTCGCGAGCTGACGCGGCCCGACGGCCGCACGGTGGCCCTGTCGGCAGGAGAGTTCGCCCTGCTGCGCGCCTTCGCCGAACGGCCCGGCCGGGTGATGACGCGCGACCAGCTGCTGGAGCGGGCGCGCGGCGGCGATTGCGACGTCTTCGACCGGGCCATGGACGTGCAGATCAGCCGTCTGAGGAAGAAGCTGGATGACGGCTCCGGCCTGGAGATGATCCAGACCCTGCGCGGCGAGGGCTACATGTTCGATGTCAAGGTCGAGCGCCTTAACGGCGGGCGCGACGCGGCGTGAAACGCCCCTCCTCCCTGCCCGTCCTGGTCCAGGTGGCGTCGCTGGCGGCGCTGGCCGTGATCATGTCCCAGGCCGTGGCCTTCGCCGTGGTGGTGCTGGCCCCCGAGCCGCGGCCGTCCGGCTTCAGCATCGAGGCGGCGGCCAATGCGCTGAAGGGCGAACCCGCAGAGACCTCGGACGGGCGGGCGCTGAAGCGACAGATCACCGACCGGCCCGTGGCGCAAAGCGACACCGACGCCGTCGACCCCATCGCCATGGCCATTTCGACCGGGCTGGCCGAGCGCCTGGGGGTCGGACCGCAGGAGGTCCGCGTCACGATCCAGAGGGAGGGCGAGCGCCGGCCCGAGCCGCCGCGAGGCCAGGACGGGACCGCGAGCTTCCTGCTGGTGAGGCCTGACCCCCGCGGCGGCGCCGCCCAGGGCGAGCCGACCATCCGCCTGAAGCGGGAGGCGCCGACGGCGGAGCGGAGCGAGGCCACGGCCCAGCTGCACATGCGGCACGTCATCCCGCGCGGCGACGACGGCGCGATCGTGGTCAACTCCACGACGCGGGAGTTCACCGTGCTGGCGCACCGGCTGACCTTCGCGCCCTTCTCGGCCTCGGTGCGGCAGGCGGACGGGCGCTGGGCCACGGTCGAGCCGCCGCGCGGGCTGCTGTCGCCGTGGCAGACGCGGCTGCTGCTGGCGCTGGGCATATCGATGCTGCTGCTGGCGCCGCTGGTGTGGTGGATGGCGCGGAGGCTGACCCGGCCGATCCGGGTCTTCGCAGAGGCCGCCGAGCGGCTGGGGGCCGATCCGGACGCCGACCCCCTGACGCCGTCGGGCCCCAGCGAGGTGCGCATCGCCATTCACGCCTTCAACGACATGCAGGCCAAGCTGCGCGACCACATGCGTCAGCGCACCCAGACCATCGCCGCCATCGCCCACGACCTGCGCACGCCTCTGACCCGGCTGAGGTTCCGGGCCGAGCAGGCCCCCGCCCGGGTGCGCGACACCATGGCCGCCGACATCGAGGAGATGGACGCCCTGATCGCCCAGGCCATGGCCTTCGTGCGCGGCGATCGCCCGGCCGAGCAGCGCGAACCGCTGGATCTCGAGCACCTGGCCGCCGAGTGCTCTCGCGGGTTCGCCGAGACGGGGGCGGCGGTGAGCTTCGAGGGCGTCGCGGCCGCGCCCGTGGAAGGCGACCCGGCGGCGCTGCGGCGGGCCCTGGCCAATCTGATCGGCAATGCGGTGAAGTATGCGGGCGCGGCCCGGGTGCGCGCCTTCGCCGCAGACGGGCGCGCCGTCGTCGAGGTCGAGGACGACGGGCCCGGTGTGGATGAGGACGAGCTGGAGGCGGTGTTCGAGCCGTTCAGGCGCGGCGAGCAGTCGCGCAACCGCGAAACCGGGGGCGCAGGGCTGGGCCTGACGGTGGCGCGGCAGGCGGCCAGGGCGCATGGCGGCGACGTGGTGCTGATCCGCCGGCCCGGGGGCGGCCTCACGGCCCGGCTGGCATTGCCGCTTCGGCAGGGCGGCTAAGGCCAAGCGTTACAGTCGATCACGGCTTGTTACAGGCGCGGGGTTGAAACCCCGGGCCGGGCGCTCCATTGAAGCGCCAACCATAATTCCGCTTCCAGGAGACCGCCCCATGACCGTCCGCGTCGCCATCAACGGTTTCGGCCGCATCGGCCGCCTCGTCCTGCGCTCGATCGTCGAGCACGGCCGCAAGGACATCGAGGTGGTGGCGATCAACGATCTGGGCCCGGTCGAGACCAACGCCCACCTGTTCCGCTACGACTCCGTGCACGGCCGCTTCCCCGGCACGGTGACCTCGGGCGAGGACTGGATCGACGTCGGCACGGGCAAGATCAAGGTCACGGCCATCCGCAACCCGGAAGAGCTGCCGCACAAGGACCTGGGCGTCGACATCGCCATGGAGTGCACCGGCCTGTTCACCTCGAAGGACAAGGCCTCGGCCCACCTGAAGGCGGGCGCCAAGCGGGTGCTGGTCTCGGCCCCGGCCGACGGCGCCGACAAGACCATCGTCTTCAAGGTGAACCATGAGACCCTGACCGCCGACGACATCGTCGTCTCGAACGGCAGCTGCACCACCAATGCGCTGGCCCCGGTGGCCAAGGTGCTGCACGACCTGTTCGGCATCGAGCGCGGCTACATGACCACCATCCACGCCTACACCGGCGACCAGCCGACGCTGGATACGATGCACAAGGACCTGTACCGCGCTCGCGCGGCGGCCCTGTCCATGATCCCGACCTCGACCGGCGCCGCGAAGGCGCTGGGCCTGGTGTTGCCGGAGCTGAAGGGCAAGCTGGACGGCTCGTCGATCCGCGTCCCGACCCCGAACGTCTCGGTCGTCGACCTGAAGGTCGTGGCCGGCCGCGAGGTGACCGTCGAGGAGATCAACAGGGCCCTGCAGGCCGCGGCAGACGGCCCGATGAAGGGCGTGCTGCACACCACCATGGATCCGGTGGTGTCGATGGACATGAACCACGTCGCCGCCTCGTCCACCGCCGCCCTGCCGCAGACCCAGGTGGTCGACGGCAAGCTGGCCCGGGTGCTGAGCTGGTATGACAACGAGTGGGGCTTCGCCACGCGGATGAGCGACACCGCGCTGGAGATGGCGAAGTTTATCTGATGGGTTCGGCGCCGGCTTCGTCTCGTACGGTCGGTCCACGCCGGTGGTTCTCGAGAATCGTCAGCGTTCTGGTAGCCGGTTGGCTAGTTTGGACCGGCTGGTCGGAGTGGAGTTGGCACGCTGTCCTCATTGCGGGGCTGGCATTCTCGCTTCTTGCCGCAATAAAGAGCTCCCTGTGGACTGGAGTCGCTTTTAGGGATGCGGCGAACGAACTCGGTCGCCCCCAACTTGCACCGTGGTTGGCCGCAGGGCTGATCCCTTACAATATGCTACTCGCACTGGCGTTCCATGCGGCTGCGCGAGGGCTATCCGCTTTACTCTGAGATTGGCTGATGACCTTCCGCACCCTCGACGACGCCACTGACCTCGCCGGCAAGACCGCGCTCGTGCGCGTGGACTTCAATGTGCCGATGGAGGGCGGGCGGGTGACCGACGACACCCGGCTGCGCGTCGCCCTGCCGACCATCGAGCGGCTGCGCGATGCGGGGGCGAAGGTGGCGCTGTTGGCCCACTTCGACCGGCCCAAGGGCCAGCGCGTGCCGTCGATGAGCCTGAAGCCGGTGGTCGACGATCTCGAGCGGCTGCTGGGCGGGCCGGTGCGCTTCGCGGACGATTGCGTGGGCGACGAGGCGAAGGCGGTGCTGGCCGACGTCGACGCCGGCGGCGTGGCGCTTCTGGAGAACGTCCGCTTCCACGCCGGCGAGGAGAAGAATGACCCGGCGTTCGCGAAACAGCTCGCCGAGCTGGGCGACATCTATGTGAACGACGCCTTCTCGGCGGCGCACCGGGCGCACGCCTCGACCGAGGGTCTGGCGCGCCTGCTGCCGGCCTATGCCGGCGAGTCGATGCGGCGCGAGCTGGAGGCGCTGGACAAGGCGCTGGGGACGCCGGTGAAGCCGGTGCTGGGTGTGGTCGGCGGCGCCAAGGTGTCGACCAAGCTGGACCTGCTGTGCAACCTCGTCGGCAAGCTGGACCGGCTGGCCATCGGGGGCGGCATGGCCAACACCTTCCTGTTCGCCCAGGGCGTCGACATCGGCGGCTCGCTGGCCGAGCGCGACATGGCCGAAACCGCGCGCGAGATCCTCGCCGAAGCCCAGGCCAAGGGCTGCGAGATCCTGCTGCCGCGCGACGTGGTGGTGGCGACCGAGCTGAAGCCGGGCGTCGCGACCCGCACCGTGCTGGCCCGCGAGGAAATCGGCGACGAAGAAAAGATCCTCGACGCCGGTCCCCTGACGGTCGAGGCCCTGGTCAAGGCCATGGCCGTGTCCCGCACCCTGATCTGGAACGGTCCGCTGGGCGTGTTCGAGGTCCCGCCGTTCGACGCCGCCACGGTCAAGGCCGCTCAGGCCGCGGCGCAACTGGCGAAGTCGGGCGCCCTCACCGCCGTGGCCGGCGGCGGCGACACGGTCGCGGCCATGCACCACGCCGGGGTGGTCGAGGACATGACCTTCGTCTCCACCGCCGGCGGCGCCTTCCTCGAATGGATGGAGGGCAAGCCCCTGCCCGGCGTCGAGGCCCTGCGCGCCTGAGCCTTGCGCGAGGCTGCGGCAAAGCCGCTGTAACAATGCGTGACTTCGAGCGTTGGGGGGGCTAGATCACCCCCAACAACAACGCTCAGGAGAGGCACCCATGGATCTGTCGGCGCTCAATTCGGTGGCTGAGGCGATGGTCACGCCCGGCAAGGGCATTCTGGCGGCCGACGAGTCCACCGGCACGATCAAGAAGCGCTTCGACGCGATCGGCGTCGAGAACACCGAAGAGAACCGCCGCGACTATCGCGAGTGCCTGTTCCGGGCCGAGCAGACCATGCGCGAGCATATCTCGGGCGTGATCCTGTTCGAGGAGACCCTGTACCAGGACGCCAAGGACGGCACGCCGCTGATCGACCTGATCACCGCGGCCGGCTCGATCCCGGGCATCAAGGTCGACAAGGGCGCGACCAAGATGGCCGGCTTCCCGGGCGAGACGGTGACCAAGGGTCTGGACGGCCTGTCCAAGCGCGTGCGCGCCCACTACGAGCGCGGCGCCCGCTTCGCCAAGTGGCGGGCGGTGATCGATATCGCCGACGGCATCCCGACCTGGGGCGCGGTCAAGGCCAACGCCCACGCCCTGGCGCGCTACGCCCGCATCTGCCAGCAGGAGCAGGTGGTGCCGATCGTCGAGCCCGAAGTGCTGATGGACGGCTCGCATGACATCGACCGCTGCGACGAGGTCACCCGCTGGACCCTGCAGACGGTGTTCCAGGAGCTGTACGAACAGCGCGTCGCCCTCGAGGGCATCGTGCTGAAGCCGAACATGGTCATCTCGGGCAAGGGTTCGCGCCGTCAGGCCTCGGTGCAGGAAGTCGCCGAGCGCACCATCGCGGCGCTGAAGGCCACCGTGCCGTCGGCCGTGCCGGGCATCGCCTATCTCTCGGGCGGCCAGACCGACGAACAGGCGACGGCGCACCTCGACGCCATGAACAAGATCGGCGGCTTCCCCTGGAAGATGACCTTCTCCTACGGCCGCGCCCTGCAGGCGGCGCCGCAGCGGGCCTGGTCGGGCAAGGCCGAGAACGCCGTGGCCTGCCAGGCGGCCTTCCACCACCGCGCCCGCATGAACGGCCTCGCCTCGCTGGGCCAGTGGGAGCAGACGCTGGAGAAGAAGGCGGCCTGAGACTGAACGGCCGGTGCCTTGGGCGCCGGCCGTTTTTCTCACCAGCTGCCGTACTGGTCGCGGAAGCGCCAGCGGACGTCGCGCACGTCGCGCTCGGCGTCGTCGACGGCGTCCTGGGCCCTCCGCCAGTCGCGCTCGGTGTCGGCCCGCTCGCGGCGGATTTCGGCGATGCGCCGGCGGATCTCCTCGCGCTGGGCCTCGCTCAGACCGTCGGCCCGCGCCTCGGCCTGTTTGGCTGCGATCTTCTCGTCCAGCTCCTCGAGCCGGCGACCGAGGCTCTCCACACGGCTGCGCGCGTCCGACAGGGCCTGCTCGGCGGCATGGACGACCTGGCCGTCCCGGTAGGCGTAGAGGAAGTCGGCTTCCACCGAAGGCGGGCACACGCCGGCGTAGCTGCCGCCGGTGCGACCAACCTCGAAGCCCTTGTCCACGGTGCAGTACTGCATCAGCCCCTGGCGGCGGCCCGCGGCGTAGGCGTCGGGGTCGGGCGTCACCCCATGTTTGGCGCAGGCCCGGGCGTGATCGTCCAGCCGCGTCATCGCCAGGCCCGAGGCGCCGTCGGAATAGCCCTGACCGCCCCAGTCGCCAGCGAGGCACTGGGCCTCGCTCATCGTCGCGCAGCTTCCCAGCGCCAGCGTCGCCCCGGTCGCCGCGGCCGCGATCAACAGAAGTCTCATCATCCCCTCCCGCCTCGAAGCGCCTGACCATGCCCCAAAGCCGGCTTACGGCCAAGCTGGCGGTCTGTCGGGAGACGGGCGCGCCGTGCTAGAGCAGGTCGCCCCGAAGCCGGAGCGCGCTGTTGTCCGACGAGCCCCTGATCGAAGACGCGGACACCGCCGTGCTGGAGGCGCGGCTGGAGTCAGGCGGCGTCCGCCTGGACAAGGCGCTGGCCGGGATATTCCCGACGCTGTCGCGCGCGCGGCTGCAGGCCCTGCTGGCCGAAGGCGCCGTAACCCGGGACGGCGAGGCGATAACCAGCGGCTCGGCCAGGGCGCTGCCGGGGGTTTATGCGGTCGCCCTTCCGCCGCTCGTGTCGGCGACGCCGGCGCCCGAGGCTATCCCCCTGGCGGTGCTGTTCGAGGACGCCGATCTGATCGTCATCGACAAGCCGGCGGGCATGGCCGCGCATCCGGCGCCGGGATCGGAGACAGGCACCCTGGTCAACGCCCTGCTGGCCCACTGCGGCGACAGCCTGTCGGGCATCGGCGGGGTCGCCCGTCCGGGCATCGTCCATCGTCTCGACAAGGACACCTCGGGCGTGATGGTCGCGGCCAAGTCGGACCGCGCCCACGCCGGCCTGTCCGCCCTCTTCGCCACGCACGACATCGAGCGCACCTATCTGGCGCTCACTCGCGGCGCCCCCTCGCCCGGAAAGGGCCGCATCGAGACCCTGATCGGGCGCTCGTCTTCGGACCGGAAGAAGATGGCGGTGCTCCGCAGCGGCGGGCGGAACGCCATCACCGACTACGTCGTGGAGCAGGTCTTCGGTCTCCCGGCGAAGGCGGGCGGCGCGCCCTTGGCCGCCCGCGTTGCCTGCACGCTGCACACTGGCCGAACGCACCAGATTCGCGTGCACCTGGCCGCGAAGGGCGCCCCGATCCTCGGAGACCCGGTGTACGGCTCCGGCAGCCCCGCGGCACCCGTGCGGGCGGCGATCACCGAGGCGGGGCTGGCGCGGCAGGCGCTGCACGCGGCGGTGCTGGGCTTCGTCCATCCGGTCACCGGTCAGGCCCTGCGGTTCGAGACCCCGCCGCCGGCCGACATGCGCGCCCTCGAGGAAGGGCTGGCACGACTGTGACGCGTGCCGCGACCCTGGCGACCGATCCACCCGATCCCTGCTCAGGAGCTCCCCATGACCGATCCCGACATCCAGAATGACCCGGAGGCGAAGCGCTACCTGCTGCGGGTCGGATCTGAGACCGCCGTGGTCGTCTACAATCTGACCGGCTCGAACCTCATGATCACCGAGACCCTGGTCCCGCGCGCCCTGGAAGGTCAGGGCATCGCCAGCCGAATGGCCCGGCACGTCGTGGATGACGCGCGGTCGCGAGGCCTGCACATCCTGCCAATCTGTCCCTACTTCTCGGCGTGGCTGAAGAAGCATCCCCGGGACGCCGACGTCGTTCATCCCACCTATCGCGGCCTGCTCGGCCTCGATTAGTCAGTCTTGATTAAAGACGGACTATGCCGTATAAGATCGCTCGTACGGTGCAGTGGCGCCGGGGCAACGGTCACGCTCAGGTGTGACCATCCGCCTCTGACAAAGGCGGAAACCCGTCCCTATTTCATCGGTTGAGGGGCGAGGCGTCGGCGCACACTGGTGGCCGTCTCCGCAGGGCCCGCTCGTTTCACGGTCGGAGGGACCACATGACTACAGCTCGATCGCTCGCGGTGATGTCGCCTGAACAGGGACTGTCGCGCTACCTGACTGAAATCCGCAAATTCCCGATGCTGGCGAAGGACGAGGAGTTCATGCTCGCCAAGCGCTGGACCGAGCACCAGGACCCTGAGGCCGCCCACCGCCTCGTCACCTCGCACCTTCGTCTCGTGGCCAAGATCGCCATGGGTTATCGCGGCTACGGCCTGCCGATCGGCGAAGTGATCTCGGAAGGCAACGTCGGCCTGATGCAGGCCGTGAAGAAATTCGATCCGGACAAGGGCTTCCGCCTGGCGACCTACGCCATGTGGTGGATCCGCGCCTCGATCCAGGAATACATCCTGCGCAGCTGGTCGCTCGTTAAGATGGGCACGACCGCCGCGCAGAAAAAGCTGTTCTTCAACCTGCGCAAGGCCAAGAGCCAGATCTCGGCCTTCGAGGAAGGTGACCTGCATCCCGAGCACCTGTCGGCCATCGCCACCAAGCTGGGCGTGACCGAAGAAGAGGTGGTCAACATGAACCGCCGCCTCGGCGGCGACGCCTCGCTGAATGCCCCGCTGCGCGCTGACGGCGAGAGCGAATGGCAGGACTGGCTGGCCGACGACAACGCGGTTTCGCAGGAGACCCAGCTGGCCGAGGATGAGGAGAAGTCGATCCGCATGGGCCTGCTCCAGGAGGCCATGGAGGAGCTGACCGACCGCGAGAAGCACATCCTGACCGAGCGCCGGCTGAAGGACGATCCGGTCACCCTGGAAGAGCTCGCCGGCCAGTACGGCGTGTCGCGCGAGCGCGTGCGCCAGATCGAGGTGCGCGCCTTCGAGAAGCTGCAGAAGGCGATGCGTGCGGCCGCCGAGGAACGGAACCTCGTCGACGCGTGAGTCCGTGACAGCGGGCCGTCAGCCGGCCCGCTTCATCGGCTCCGGCGGGGCCATGGCCAGCAAGGAGCCGATGGGCGCCGCCAGCGTCGCCTTGCACGGCGGCCCCGAGGCCAGCGTGACCTCCAGCGCCCCGACCGCCACGGCCAGCCGCGAGTCCGAGACCTTCATGGCGAGGGACTTGAGCGTGGCCGCCTGCTCGCGGATGGCCCGCACGGCCTGCAGCGGATCGCGGTCGAACTGGTCCAGCGAGGCGGCGAGGATCCGCATGGCCTGATCCCTTGCCGCCGCCATGGCCGCGGCGCCGTTCAGCGGCTTGTCGGCCTTGCGCTTGCGGTCGCCGGAGAACTCTCCGGAGTTAAATCTGCGCCGGTCGGGCCCGACGTAGCCGACGGCCTCGACCCAGTCACGCGGCTTCAGCGCGACGTTCTCGACACGCTTGAACAGGTCCGCGCTGGTGAAGGGCTTGCGCAGGAACTCGTGCACGCCGCTGTCCCGCGCCCCGAGAATGGTGCTGGCGGTGGCGTCGGCCGTCACCATGATGATGGGCGCGCGCCGGCAGGCGAGGCTGGACCGCCGGATCGCCCGCGCCAGCGCCTCCCCGTCGAGATTCGGGCCGTTGCGCTCGGTGAAGATGATGCCCGGTTCCAGGTCCGCCGCCGTTCGCAGCGCGCGCTGCTCGCTGGGCTCGACCATGATCTCGCCGGCCCCCATGCCCTTGATGATCTCGGTCAGCAGGCGCGCGGCATGAAGGTTCGGGTCAACGACCAGAACCCGCCGCAGCACAGGCGCCAACCGGGCCAGTACGCGAGGATCTACAGCAAACAAGACGCGGCCTCCGGAAACTCGCACACTCTTAGGCTGTCTCCGGTTAAGGCCCCTTGAACATTTGCGTTTTCGGAAGCTTAGCCTTGGAAGGGGTCGTGCATCAGGATGGTGTCGTCCCGCTCGGGGCTGGTCGACAGCAGGGCCACCGGGGCGCCGATCAGCTCCTCGATGCGGCGCACGTATTTGATGGCGTTGGCGTTGATGTCCTTGAAGCTGCGCACGCCGCTGGTGCTCTCGCTCCAGCCCTCCAGCTCCTCGAACACCGGCTCGGCCGCCGCCTGGTCCTTCAGGCTGGACGGCAGGTAGTCCAGCACCTGGCCGCCGATGCGGTAGCCGGTGCAGATCTTCAGGGTCTTCAGCCCGTCCAGCACGTCCAGCTTGGTCAGGGCGATGCCGTCGATGCCGTTGATGGCCACCGACTGTCGCACCAGCACGGCATCGAACCAGCCGCAGCGTCGCGCCCGGCCGGTGTTGACCCCCACCTCGCGGCCTACGGTGGCCAGATGCTCGCCGACCTCGTCGTCCAGCTCACAGGCGAAGGGCCCCTCGCCCACGCGGGTGGTGTAGGCCTTGACGATGCCCAGCACGTAGCCGACGCCGCGGGGCCCGAGACCCGAACCCGCCGCCGCCTGCCCGGCCACGGTGTTCGAGCTGGTCACATAGGGATAGGTGCCGTGATCGACGTCGAGGAAGGCCCCCTGGGCGCCCTCGAACAGCACGCGCTTGCCTGCGCGGCGGGCCTGATCCAGCACGCGCCAGGCCGGCTGGACGTACGGCAGGATCTTGGGCGCGATCTCCAGCAACTGGGCCAGAAGGGCGTCGGGGTCGATGGGCTCCAGGCCGAGGCCGGCGCGCAAGGGATCGTGGTGCGCGCGCAGGCGGTCGATCTTGACCTTCAGGTCCTCGGCGCTGGCCAGGTCGCAGACGCGGATGGCGCGGCGGCCGACCTTGTCCTCATAGGCGGGGCCGATGCCTCGTCCGGTCGTGCCGATGCGCGCGCCCGGAGCGCTGGCGGCGGCCTCGCGGGCCACGTCCAGGGCCGGATGGATGGGCAGGATCAGGCACGCGTTGTCGGCGACGATCAGCACGTCGGGGCTGATGTGCACGCCCTGGGAC
This sequence comes from Pseudomonadota bacterium, assembly GCA_023416055.1. GTDB lineage: Bacteria > Pseudomonadota > Alphaproteobacteria > Caulobacterales > Caulobacteraceae > Brevundimonas. Next base: position 16,803 of record JAEZIH010000168.1, read on the forward strand.
TCGATGGTCTCTATTTCGCGGACCAGATGCCAGGGATCCACGACAACGCCGTTGCCGATGATCGAGGGCTTGCCCTGAACCACACCCGACGGCAGCAGCGCCAGCTTGTAGACCTTGCCGTCGACGACGAGGGTGTGACCGGCGTTGTGACCGCCCTGGAAGCGGACGACCACGTCCGCCCGGTTCGACAGCCAGTCGACGATCTTGCCCTTGCCTTCGTCGCCCCACTGGGCTCCGACCACCGCGACGTTCGCCAAGACGCTTCTCCGCTACCGGCATTTCGGACTGCGGGCGCAGCCTATAGCGGGGGAATCGTGCGGTGTCGTCCCGGAGGCGGGATTAATCGGCCATCGCCGTCGCGAAAGCCCAGTCCAGCCACGGGGTCAGCGCCTCGATGTCGGCGGCCTCGACCGTGCAGCCGCACCAGATGCGCAGGCCGGCGGGCGCGTTGCGATGGCTCTCGACGTCGTAGCCCGCCCCCTCGCCCTCGAGCAGGGACTTGATCCTCTTCACCAGCGCCTGCCGCGCGGCCTCGTCCATGGCGCTCACGCGCGGATCGACGAACTTCAGGCAAACGGAGGTGGTGGAACGGATCGACGGATCCGCGGCGAGGTAGTCGATCCAGTCCGTGCGCCGCACCCAGGCGTCCAGAGCCGCGGCGTTGGCCTCGGTGCGGGCGATCAGCGCGGGCAGACCGCCGATCGACAGACCCCATTCCACCCCGTCGATCCAGTCCTCCAGCGTCCAGACCGAGAAGGTGTTGATCATCGAGCCTTCGGCCAGCGCCCGCTCGAAACCCTCGGCGCCGCGCAGCCTCAGCACCTTCGGCACCGGGCGCGGCGGCGTGTAGCGATCCAGCCGCTCGACCGCCCGCGGCGACAAGGCCGCCATGCCCAGCCCCGCCTCGCCGCCGAGGGCCTTCTGGAAGCTGAAGGTCACCACATCCAGCCGGTCCCATGGCAAGGGCATGGCGAAGGCGGCCGAGGTCGCGTCGCAGATCACCAGTCCCTCGCGATCGCGCGCGATCCAGTCGCCGCCGGGCGCGCGCACGCCCGAGGTCGTGCCGTTCCACGGAAAGACCAGATCGCTGGCCGCATCCACGTGCGACACATCGGGGAAGGCGCCCCACGGGGCCGTGAGGATTTCGGGCTCGAGCTGCAGGTGATCGCGCAGGTCGGTCGCCCAGACCTTGCCGAAATTCTCGAACGCCAGCGCCTGCACGGTACGCTCGCCGAGCATCGACCACATGGCCGCCTCGACCGCCCCCGTGTCCGAGCCCGGCACGTAGACAAGCCGCCAGTCGTCGGGCAGTTCCAGAAGCTTCCGGGTGATCCTGACGCCATGGGCGAAGCGCTCGACCACCTCCGGCGCGCGAATCCCGCGGCCCAGCAGTTCGTGCGGAATGGCCTGGCTCGACCAGCCCGGACGTTTGGCGGTCGGCCCCGAGGAGAACCACGGACGTTCGGGCTTGCGGTTGGGCTTGTGGTTCATCAGTCGCGCCACGGGCGGAAGGCGCCGCGATCGCGCATGCCCTGGGCCAGCTTGGTCAGCCCCTCGTCCGGCGTCTCGGGTAGTTGCACCATCAGCTTGGCCAGCAGGTCGCCTCGCTTGCCGCCGGCGAAGGCGCCCTTGCCTTTCAGACGCAGCACCTTGCCCGAGTTCGAACCGGCCGGAATGGTCATGCTGACCGTCCCTTCCGGCGTGCGCACCGGGATCTTGCCGCCCAGCACCGCGTCCGGCAGCGGCACGGGCAGGTCCATGGTCAGGTCAGAGCCGTCGCGCTGGAACACCGGATGGGGCGCGATCTTCAGGGTGATCAGGGCGTCGCCCGCCTCGCTGCGTCCGGCCGCGCCGGGGGCGCCCTGGCCGCGCAGCCGGATGACCTGGCCGTCGGATGCGCCCTTGGGGATGCTGACGTCCAGGGTGCGGCCGTCCGAAAACTGGATCCGCCGCGTCGCGCCGGTGATGGAGTCCTCGAGGCTGATCTCCAGGGTCGCCTTCACATCGGCGCCCCGCGCGGAGAAGCCCCCGCGGGCTCCGCCCCGCGCGGCGCCGCCGAACATGCCGCCGAACAGCTCGTCGAGGTCGATGTTCTCGAAACCGCCGCGGGCGCCGGCCTGGCCGAAGGGACTTCCGCCCGGACCGCCGCGGGCGCCGCCGCCGAAGCCGCGAAACTGCTCCCGCCCGTCGGCGTCGATCTCGCCCCGATCGTATTTGGCCCGCTTTTCCGGATCACCCAGCAGGTCGAAGGCGGCGGTCACGCGCTTGAAGCGCTCGTCCGCCTTGCGGTCGCCCGGATTGCGGTCGGGGTGCAATTCCTTGGCGAGCTTGCGGAACGCCTTCTTGATCTCGTCCGCGCTCGCGCCCTTCGAAACGCCGAGTTCCTTGTAGGGGTCGCCCGCCACGTTCGCGCCAGCTCCTGCCGCATCAAGTCCGATCCGTCAGTTAGGGCATTCCCTCCGCAGCGCAAAGGCGGCGGCGCAGATTCCGCGTCAGGCCAATAGCCTGCGCGCCTCCACGCCCCAGCCCCAGGCCTCGCCCCACTGGGCGACGCCGACTTCGACGCCCTCCAGACCTTCCGGAAAATCGACGGCAATGTCGCTGGCCGCGTAGGTCGCAACCTCGCCCTCGACCTCGAACGCGCGGACCTCCGCGTCTCCCGACAGGATGCGCACGCGATATCGCGACGGATCGGAAGACTCGGAGACCCCGTCCCAGCGGTCGCCGTCCAGCCGTGATCGCGGCAGCCAGGTCAGATCGATCCCGCCGTCGGCCCTCTCCACGGTGCGGAGGTGGGCCGGACTCCACGGCCGGCCGTGCAGGCCCAGGTGCGTGAAGGTGACCTCGGCGGTCCCGGCGCCGCCCGGGGGCGCGCCCGCCGGACCGGCCCGCCAGATTAGCGGCAGACCACGCTCGGCCGGTGATGATGCCGCCCGCGCCAGCGCCTCGTCCAGGAAGACAACGATGGCCCCGGCCGGAGCCCCGGCCCGGGTGGCCGCCTCGGTGCCCTGCTGCCCGCGCAGCAAGCCGGTCAGCCGCCAGACGGCGTCGCCGATCAGGCTCGCGTTCCGGAACTGGACGATCTCCCAGCCCTCCGCAGTCTCGACGGCCAGCGCATTGCCGCCGGCGAAGACCGCCGACAGCGACCGGCTTTCCGGATCCCGCCCCTCCACGCGCACCTCGACGACCCCGACGTCGTCCCAGCGATGACGCACCCCGGGCAGCAGGGGCGCAGCCAGCCGGCCGACGGTCGCCGGGACGTCGACGGTGGCGCGCATCGTCAGGCCGGCCACATCTGGCCCGGCGAAGACCTGCATCGGCCGCCACGGGTTAGCCGCGACTATGGCGACAGGCCGCGCGTCATCGGAGCCGCCGGGCAGCGGAGGCAGGTCGAGCATGCGGAAGAAGGGCGCGCCGCCGGCCTGGCTGTCTCCGCTTGGCTGCGGGTCGCCGTCCTCCGGGCGGACGCCGTGGCTGACCACCGGCTCGAGCATGATGGACGGCGACCGGGCGACATCCATCCGGGCCACCCGCCAGCGCCGGTCCGCGTCCTCCATCCGGACCGTGTCGCCCGGCTCCATCGCAAGCAGCTGGAGCGGACCCGGCCTGACCGTCAGCCGATCCTGCCGGCCCGCGTCCAGCGCACGTCTCGCCGCGGCCTCAGCCAGGGCGTGACCGCACACCGCCGGCAGGTCGAAGTCCAGCGCTCCGCCCTCGCCTGGAGCGCGGGCGATCGCGGCTCCGGTCACATAGCCGGCGTCCCCGTCGATGAAGCGCACCCGGGCGCAGGACGGTTGATCCTCCAGAACGCGATCGCTCCGTACGGGCCCGCCGGCGTCGGGCAAAGCGAGGTCGTCCGGCTCCAGCGTCATCGCGACCAGCTCGTCCCCGATGATCGAGACGCGCCCGCCGCGTTCCGCCGCCGTCATGCCCAGCGCAGTCAGCAGCGGCTCCAGCGCGTCCCGCACCCGCATCGGGCGATCGATGACATAGCCCTGCACCTCGCCTGCGGGCAGGCCGATCTCGAACTCGGAGTCCTGCAGTCCGGCTCGCCTGAGGATTTCGGCGATCAGGTTGCGCGCGCCGCCGCCCAGGCGCCCGTTCAGCCAGTGCCCGGTGCGCCACGCCCCGGCGTCGGCCCAGACTTCTGAACGGGCCGGGAAGTCGGGCCACGGCCGCGCATCCCAGCACCAGGCGTCCGCCGCCTCCAGCATCGGCCCGCCATAGACCGGCGACGCCGGATTGGCGGCCGAATCCGCGAAATGCGCCAGCACCGCCTCCAGCGCGCGGCGCTGCATGAGGTCGTCCCGCGTGCCCTCGGAGTACGGCGGGATCGCCCCTTCCGAACTCTTCGGATCCGGGAACAGGTTCGGCGCGTTGGCGCCGCGGTCGACGGCCGGACAGCCGAACTCCGTCAGCCGGATCGGCTTCATCCCGGGAACCCACGCCGTCAGCGTCGCGCTCCTCGCCCCGCCCGGCCGGTCGTGATGAGGGTTCGACCACCAGCCCTTCAGGTCCTTGACGCGAAACACCCAGTCCTCGCCGTGCGCCAGGTCGACGATCGGCGAGCGCAGCTGCAGGTCGCGGTCATCGTCCGAAGCGTAGAACCAGTCGTAGCCCTCGCCTCCAGCGACCTGAGCGGCCAACCCCTCCGGGTCGTGCGGACCGTTGAAAACCGCGCCGTCCAGGCCACCGTCGCCCTCGCGCCAGTCCGCAAGCGGCGGGTACCAGTCGATCCCGACGTAATCGATGTCGGCGTCCGCCCACAGCGGGTCGAGATGAAAGATCGCCTCGCCCCCGTCCCGCCAGCCGGCGTATTCCGACCAGTCCGCGGCATAGGACAGCTTGCACCGGTCGCCCATGATCGCCCGGCACTCGCCCGCCAGTACCCGAAAGGCCTCGACCGCCGGAAAACCGCCGTCCGCGTCGCGCGTCTGCGTCAGGCCGCGCATCTCCGAACCGATCAGCAGGCCGTCCGCCCCGCACTCCGCAGCCAGCGCCGCGTAGTGCAGCGCCAGCCGCCGCAGGCCCCAGTCATCCGGCCCGCCGAAGATGGCCGCCACGTCGGCGACCGCGTCCCCTCCATCCCGTCCCCGTACCCGCCCGCGCCACGGGTACGGCGGCTGCTCCGCCTCGCCGGCCAAGCCGGGCAGATCATTGCCCGCCGGCACATCCATGAAGACGAAGGGATAGAGCGTCACCTCCAGCCCCCGCGCCTTCAGCTCGGCGACCGCCTGTCGGACGCTCTCGTCCGAGGGCGTGCCTCCATAGGCCGGACCGCCGCCGCTTTCGGATATCAGGTGCGCCGTTCCGCGCGTCAGTCCGGCCACGGACCACGGCCAGGGCTCGGTCGGCTTGTCCCGCCGCTCCACGCCGGGCCGAATGCTGCACTGTCCGGCGCGCAGGTCGTCGCCGAACCACCCGACTACCAGGCTGACGCGCTTCAGATGCGGCAGCTGAGCCTGCAACTGATCGAGCGAGAGGGCGAGGTCGCTCCGCCCGTCGCCGCCGTGCACATTCTCCGCCGTGGTCTTTGTCAGACCTTCGCGGCGGAACACCGCCTCGGAGGCCAGCACGAACTCCCCGGCCCCCGGAATCAGGCAGATTCCCTCCAGCCGGTCCTCCAGCGCGGGCGTCGCGCCCCGAGGGCGGCGGAACACCTCGAACGCCAGCTGCGGCGGGCGATTGCCCCAGGGTCCAAGCGGCAGGTCCTCGAACACCACATAGGCGGTCCCGCGATAGGCGGGCGCCGCGCCCTCCACGGCCTCGATCAGGGGATCAGGCGCCTGGTCCTCCGTCCCCCGGTGCAGCCGCATGGTGACGCCGCTCCGCTCCATCAGCTGTCCGTCCGCCCAGACCCGGCCGACGCCGTCGATCGGACCCTCGCACAGCGCAACCGCGAAGCTCAGCGAATAGTCGTATTCCGTGACCCGCGGTCCGCCCTTGCCGGCGGACGAGGTCGTACGGCCCTCGCGGAAGCGCGCGGCCCAGATCACCTGCCCCGCCACGCGCGCCCGACCGAAGACGCAGGCCATTGGCGCGCCCTCGGCCGCGCCCTGCAACGCCAGGGCGCTCAGTCGCGGCCCTCTCTGGCGCGGCGGCTCCAACCCGGCGACCAGACGGCTGTCCAGCAGGCCGCCGATGACGCTCCCGATCGCCCGTCCCACGCCGCCGCCGATCGCCTGACCGACGCCGCCCAGCACCACCTGCGCCATCAGTCGCCCTCCTCGCTGGGCCAGGCGAAGGCCGCGGCCAGCCGACTGCGCCACCATCCACCGATCCAGCTCTCCACCACGGACCGGCCCCAATAGGCGTGGATCATCCTCGCCGGCTCGGCCCCGACCGCCGTCCCGTCGCTCAGGATGGCGCAATGCTTGGCCGGCGCTCCGGGCGCCATGCGGAACAGCAGCACGTCTCCGGCGCCCGCCCTCTCCAACGGGATCTCGCGCAGCCACCGCCGGGCCGCCCGCAGCAGGGTCTCTTCTCCGCCCACCTCGGCCCAGTCCGGGCGGTACGGCCCCGCCTGCTCGGGCTCGGCGCCAATCAGCTCGCGCCACACGCCGCGCAGCAGCCCGAGGCAGTCCGCCCCCTCGCCGCGCAGGCTGGCCTGATGGCGGTAGGGCGTGCCCAGCCAGGTCCGTGCGATCGCGACCGCCCGCGTGTTCATCGGCGGCTCCCGCCGTCGTGACCACCGCCCGTCGCCGGAACGGCGGTCAGGAAGTCGTCTCCGGGGACGTCAGGAAAGCCCTGGAAGTTTATGGCGTTGGCGAACTTCGCCTGGCACGTGGCCCACCGCTTGTCGCAGCTCTCGCCGGGGAAGGCGGCCAGATCGACCCGGCAACGCCCGTCGCCGAGTTCGGCGTCGCAGTCGCGGCCATAGGTCCGTCCCACCACCCGCTCGAGGGCCGCCAGCGGCCCCTCCAGGTCAGCCACGAACCCCTCGCCCTCGCGGCGGATGCGGGCGAGCCGCCCCGTCCACAGCCGCACCTTCAGCTCAGGCCGCCGCCAGTCCACGCGCCACAGCTCGATCCGCGCCCGGTCCAGTCGACCATTGGCGATGTCGGCCTCGCTCAGAGTCTCGTCGTCCAGAACCCCGGCGACCGCCGCCGTCCCCGGCGTCAGCCCAGCCGCGCCCTCGGCCGCCCCGGCGGTCCAGCCGCTGGAGGCGCGACAGGTCGTGCCGCCCACCTCCAGGTCGCGGTCGTGATCGGTGAAGCCGGCGACCACGCCGTCCGTCCGCGTCAGGATCCAGACGTGGCACAGCGTGGCCGCGCCGCTCTCGATCCGCTCCGCCAGTTCCGCAGGGATCGCCCGCATCAGACCCTCACCTCGATCAGGGGAACGGCCGCCATCCGGCCCGCCGCGAAGCTTTCCAGGGTCACGTCGAGGCGATCCGCGTCGAAGCGCACCGGTACGTCGAACTCGAACCCCGCGGTCACTACCGCGCCGTCCGCGGGCGCAGTCTGAAGCGTGACCACGCCGGTCGCCGCATCCACCTCGAACTGGCCCTCCGTCAGCTCTTCGGAACCGACTGCAACCTGAACCGAGCCTTCGACGGGCTTGGCGACGATCCGCTCTGCGGCCTCCTGCCCTTTGCCGTAGAGCTTCCGCAGCTGAAAGCTGGTCCGTTCGCCGTCGCCCAAGCCGAGCGTCTGGTCGAAGGCCGTGACGTCCGCCCCCGGCCCGCACGACTTGAAATCGGCGAAGTCTCGGAAGCGAAATCCGTACAGCCGGCCTCGCCGCGCCTCGAAAAAGGCGGTCAGGGCGGCCATGTCGTCCAGCGACCTCAGATTGGCGCCGATCAGATAGCGCCGGCGGCCCTGCGCCCACGGAGTCGAGCGCCGCTCGAAGCCCGAGCCGAGCGTGACCACCTCGGTCCGCCGCTCCACCCCGCCCGTCGACCCGAACGCCAGGCGCGCGGGCAGCCTCACCTCGTGAAAGGCCATCGTCGCTCTCCCGTCCTTCGGGGGTTACAGCCGGCGCACGCCGAGAGAGACCGCCCGCGCCAGCGCCTGGGCGATCTGGGCCTCGGAATGCACCACGCTCTCCACGCCGCCCTCGACCCGCACGTTCACCGTCACGCCCTGGCCGCCGGCCGGTTCGATCGCGCCTGCGGCGGCGGGACGGAACACCTCCGGGCCGCGCTCGCCGACCAGATAGCCGCCGCCCGGCGACACCGGTCCGCCCTCCGCCCGCGCCCCGGCGAAGATCGAGCCCGCGACGCTGGCGATGGCGGCGGACAGGCCGCCGCCTCCCGTTCCCGCCGCGGCGTTGACCGCCGCCAGCACCGCCCGCGCCAGTTCGGCCAGCGACACCTCGCCGTCAGCCGCGGCGCGCGCCAGAGACCTCGCCAGGCCCTCGCCGGCCCGGTCAAAGGCCGCTTCGATCGCGGCCGCGGCCTCGCTCGCCGGGCCCTTCAGCCCCTCAAGCGCGGCGGCTGCCTCCGCGGTGCGCCGCGCCAGGTCGTCAATCCCCGAACGGTCCAGTTCATCGGTCATCGGGCCACGTCTCCGCCATCCGTTCGAACTCGCGCCGGCCCAGCGGGCGGAGGTCCGCCGGCGTCTCGGCCAGCAGCCGCCACTCCCTCACCGACAGCCGCCAGAAGGCTTCGGGCCCGACGCCGGCCCGAGCGGCCAGCCGCATCATCGCGCCCCACGGCGTCCTCACGCCGCCGCCGCGAAGGCCCTAGCCACCGCCTCCGCCGCCTCGAGCGGGTCCACCGGGGCATCGCCCAGCGACGCGGCGAGCTCAGCCTCTCCGCCGCCGCGCAGCAGGGCCGCCAGCACCGTTTCCAGGTCCCGCGCAGACAAGGCCCGCATGCGCTCGGCCAGGGCGGTCAGCCCGTCGCAACCCAGCGCCGTCTCGATCTCGGCCAGGGCGCCGAGCGTCAGGCACAGCTTCCGCTCCGCCCCGGCGAGCCTCGCCGTGACCTCGCCGCGCACGCCGTTCACCGCCATCAGGCAGCCTCGAAGGTCACTTCGCCGGCGCTCGCCAGGCTGATGGCGAAGGTCGCCTCCCCGTCGTGCTCGCCGGCGTACTCCAGAGCCGCCACCAGGAAGGGGCCTTCCAGCACGCCGAAGTCGGGCACGATCAGCCGCCACCGTCGCGCCGACTGGTCGAAGAAGGCTTCCCGGATCAGGGCGTCCGAGGCCGCGTCCCGGAATATCCCCTGCCCGGCCACCGCCGCTGACTTGACCCCGGCCCCGCCCAGCAGCTCCCGCCACCGGCCGGCGCTGTCGCCGTCGGTGGCGTCCACCGTCCGCGCGTTCAGCGACAGGGTCCGGGCCCGCAGGCCGGCCACCGTCGTGAACACGCCCGGCTCGCCCTCGATCTTCAGCAGGATGTTCTTGCCGCGCTGCGCCGCCATCTCAGATCTCCTCGGTCACGGCGCGCACCCGCAGCACCGCATAGGTTCTCAGCCGATCCGGCGTCGGGAAGACATCGGCGAAGGTCGCCCTCAGCCCGATCGTCCGTATCCCGTCCGCTTCCAGCTCCACGCCCGTCAGGGCGGTCCGCAACGCCGCCAGCACGGCCTTGGCCTCTTCCGTTCCGCGGAAGGCCGACACCACGGTCAGGGTCACGACATGGTTGTATCCCCCGCCGTCGGCCTCCACCGGCCGGCTCTCCGACCGGCCGACCAGGAGGTGCGGCAGCCCGGGATGGGCTGGCGGCGCGTCCCAGATGCGCGGTGGACTGCCCAGCAGGGCGCCCAGTCCCGCATCCGCGGTCAGATGGGCCACGAGGGCCTTCTGCAGGGCCAGTTCGTGGCTCATGCGCTGCGCTCCAGTCCCAGGATGGCGCGGCCGCCCACCGTCTCCGTCGCGCGGATACGCCAGTCGGCGCCGCCGAACCTGAGCACCTGCTCCACGCTCAGGCGGGGATCGGAGCGGCTCTCTGCGGTCATCGTCTCGACCGTGCGCGCCCCGCTCACCTCCCGCGTTTCGCGCCTCCGCCGCGGACCGGGCTTTAGCCAGACGGAGCCGACCAGCTCCCAGCTGACGGCCCGCCCGCCATAGGGCGTCACGCTCTCGACGCCCTCGTACAGATCGGCCAGCACCCTCACAGCCGCACCGCACGGTACGGCGCGACCCAGGCCTCGACCGGCCGGATCGGCATTTCCTTCTCGCCACGCTCATAGGCGCGCAGCACCAGCATCAGCACCGCCAGCCGCAGGGGCGCCGGCGAATCCGCGTCCAAGGGCTGGCCGACGTCGGCCTCCAGCCGCGCCTGCGCCGCCTCGATCAGGGTCTGGATCAGTTCGTCCTCGGCGTCGTGCTCGACGCGCAGGAACAGCCTCGCCTCGGCGAGGGTCACCGGTGCGGTCATGGAAAATCTCGCTTTGCTGAATGGCAGGCGAGGCCGGGCGACGATCCCTCGCCCCCCGCC
>JAEZIH010000203.1 GCA_023416055.1 Pseudomonadota bacterium
CCCTTTGGGCGCTGGAGATGCCGGCCCGCGTCCCGGCCGCCGGCCTGCCGCCGGCGGTGCTTGAGCTCTATCCCGAATGGATCGGCCGCCTCGCCGACTTCCACACCGCCGCCGCCGACCCCTACGACCGCGACTTCTGGGCCAAGGACGTCCGCATCGCCCTGGTCCTCAGCGTGCCGGGCGCCCGCACCCAGATGATCGACCTGTCCTCCCCCATGGGGCCCGGTCAGGTGCTGCGCCACGCCCGCGAGGGCTGGGGCTGGTCCGTCGTCCCCGCCTACGCCGCCGCCCAGGCCTGGAAGCCGTGGCTGGAGGTGCATACCGAGAGCCGTGAGCTGTCCGACTTCAACGAGGCCGGCTGGGACCGCGCCTGGGCCACCGCCGCGGAGATTCTCAAGCGCCGCCCGCACATGGCTGGTATGCTCGGCTCCAGCTGGTTCTACGACCCGCCGCTGGAGCAGATCAGTCCGCGCCTCGCCTACCTGCGCCTGAACCCGCTGAAGCACGGCGCCTTCATGGTCCACCAGGGCCCCGGCGAGATCCACACCATCCGCGCCTCCACCTCCTCCCCGACCCGCAAGGCCCTGATCGAGGAAGGCAAGTACACCGTCCGCTCATGGATCGTCGCCTGGCCGCGCGCGGCGCTGATCAGGTGGGCCGACGGGCGGAAGGCTCAAATGGCGGAAGCCGCCTAGATCCCTCTCCCGGCGGGAGAGGGTCTACGTACGGGCGACCAATCTCCACGCCTCGCCGATCGGCAGCACCTCCAGCCCCGCCGCCTTCGCCAGCCGCAGCACCCGGTCCAGATCGTCGGGCGTGCAGCCATAGTCCGTCGGCCGGTCCGACACGTCGTGCCCATAGGCGGTCAGCCAGCCGCGCCGCGCCGCCGCCTCGGCCATCAGCCCCTCCAGGTCGTAGCCGGGCAGCCTCCGGCTCTCCAGCCCTATCGACTTGATCAACCCGCGGTCCTCGCGCCCGGCGTTGACCCCGTCGCGCACCCCGCGCGCCAGGTCGAACCGCCTGCGCACATACCGCTTGGCCGACACCGAGCAGTCCCCGAACGGCCAGGCGAAGGTGGTCATGCGGCGCCCGTCCAGCCGCTCCGCCACCCACGCCGCATTGGCGTCCAGGCTCAGCCGCAGCGCCTCCCGGCTCATCCGCAGGGCGCTGGTGTGGCCGAAGGTGTGGCAGCCGACCTCGTGTCCCGCCGCGTGCAGCGCCTGCAGGTGCTCGACCCGGAACTGGTCGCGGTCCATGTTCACGCCGCCGCACAGGCCGCCGCAGACATAGTAGGTCGCCCTGACGCCGTGCGCCGCCAGGATCGGCCCCGCCTCGGTCCAGGCGCTGGCCGGAAAGTCGTCGAAGCTCAGCGAGAAGACGCCCGTCGCCGGGGCGATCTCCACCGCCTCCACCTCCAGGTGACGGGCCGCCCGCCGGCGCATCTGGTCGATCAGCTGCATGGGCGCGGTTTACCAGTCCCGCCTTAAAACTCCCCTTCCCCTCGATGGGGAAGGGGTTGGGGGATGGGGTGGAGGCAGGTCGCTTCCGGATATGGCGCAGAAGGCGTCGTCGACCGCCCGCCGGCGCCCAACCGCGCCTTCCGCCAACCATCCTGCCCGCACCCCACCCAACCCTCCCCATCGAGGGGAGGGCTTTTCGCGCGAGCGTCCCCCGTCTAGGGTCCGCCGCCTTCTCCCCGGGACGAAAACCAGCCGCCGTGACCACCGAACCGCTCGCCTTCCAGGACCTCATTCTGACGCTCCAGCGCTACTGGGGCGAACAGGGCTGCGCCATCCTGCAGCCCTACGACATCGAGGTCGGCGCCGGCACCCTGCACCCCGCCACCGTCCTGCGCGCGCTCGGCCCGCGGCCGTGGAAGGTCGCCTACGTCCAGCCCAGCCGCCGCCCCGGCGACGGCCGCTACGGCGAGAACCCGAACCGCCTCCAGCACTATTACCAATTCCAGGTCATCCTGAAGCCGAACCCCGACAACCTCCAGGAGCTCTACCTCGGCTCGCTGAAGGCCATCGGCATCGATCCGAAGCTGCACGACATCCGCTTCGTCGAGGACGACTGGGAGAATCCCACCGTCGGGGCCTGGGGGCTCGGCTGGGAGGTCTGGTGCGACGGCATGGAGGTGACCCAGTTCACCTACTTCCAGGGCGTCGGCGGCATCGAGGTCGACGTCGTCTCGGGCGAGCTGACCTACGGGCTGGAGCGTCTGGCCATGTATGTCCAGGGCGTCGACAACGTCTACGACCTGAAGTTCACCAAGGAGGGCCTGACCTACGGCGAGGTCTTCCTCGAGAACGAGCGCCAGCAGTCCGAAGCCAATTTCCACGGCTACGACGTCGACGGCCTCAAGCGCCGCTTCGAGGACATGGTCTCCGAGGTCTCGCGCCTGCTGGCCATGAAGGGCCCGCAGGGCCAGGCCCTCGTCCTCCCCGCCTACGACCAGGTTCTCAAGGCCTCCCACCTGTTCAACCTGATGGACGCCCGCGGCGCCATCGCCGTCGCCGAACGCCAGAGCTACATCGGCCGCATCCGCGAGCTGTGCAAGGCGTGCGCGACCGAGTGGGTGGAGCAGGAAAGGGCGCGGGCGTGAACCCGCAGCAACCTCCCCTTCCCCTCGATGGGGAAGGGGTCGGGGGATGGGGTGCAGCCGCGCCGCGTCAGGACATGGCGCGAGAGGCGCCGCCCTCAAACGGCCCGCGCCCACCGGCGCCCGACCTTCAACAGCCTGCCCGCACCCCTGCCAACCCTCCCCATCGAGGGGAGGGCTTGAGCCGCTTCGCCGACCGTGACCGCGCCAAGCCTTCTGTCGTGCGCCGGGCAGGCCGGTTGCGGAATGAGCCTACCTTCACCGAGGCGAAGCTCTGGAAGCGGCTGCGGGCGTACGCTGTTCGCTTCCGCCGTCAGGCGCCGATCGGCCCCTACGTCGTCGACTTCGCCTGCCACCGTGCCAACCTCGTCATCGAGATCGACGGCGGCGTTCACAATTTGCCGGACGTCGCTGTCCGGGACCTGACGAAGGACGCTTGGCTTTCGGCGCAGGGATACCGGGTCCTCCGCTTCACCACGAAGCAGGTAGAGGACGACATCGAGGCGGTGCTCTCCACGATCAGACTCGCTTCTCCCCTTCCCCTCGATGGGGAAGGGGCCGGGGG
>JAEZIH010000217.1 GCA_023416055.1 Pseudomonadota bacterium
GCACATACTCCTGCGGCGGCCCCTGCAGCCACGCGCACCCGGCCACGGGCGCCGCGGCCAGCCCGGCCAGCAACACCATCAGAACGACCCTCAACCCCCTCATGCCCAGCGCGTCTCCGTCAGCGTCAGCTTCAGCTCGATCCACAGCGGCCGCGCCCCCGGCCTCCCCAGTTCCGGCGCCAGGTCCTCGGCGAAGGCGACGATCTCCGCCGGCCCCTCGTCCGCCGCCAGCAGGTTCAGCACCTCCTCGCCGAACCGGAACGGCAGCTGATACGCCCCGTGATGGTGGCTCCCGCCCTCGGGCATGTGCACGAAGGTCGGCGACGAGCCCAGCGACCGCTCGCGCCCGCCGCCGCCCAGGCGGATCTCGATCGACCGGTCCTCCAGCGCCTCCTCCAGCGCGAACGCGACCGCCCCGGTGCCCTCGATCATCAGGCTGTCGTCGGCCTCGCGCATCCGCGCCAGCGCCTCCCCGGGCAGGGCTAGCCGCAGGCGACCGCCCTCGGCATCCGCCCGCACCGTCCAGGCCTGCGCCCCCAGCGGAATGCGCCGCGTCGCCCCCGGCGGCCCGGCCTCCGGCACGCTGAACACCGGGAAGGGATAGAGCCGGTCGAACCCGTACCCCAGCCGCGCGATCTCCAGGCTGTCGGCCACCCGCACCGCCGGCGCATTCCGCCCCTCGCCGTCGACGAAGCCGCCGACCTCCAGCCCGGTCCACTCGGCCGGATACAGGTCCTTGCCCCGGTTGGCGTGCCAGGTCGCCCAGACCCGGTCGACGTTGCTGTGGTGCAGCCAGAACATCGGGTCGCGCGCCGAGGTCCGCGCCGCCTTCATCGCCCCGCCGATCAGCTGGTGGATGTGATTGTGGCCATAGCCCTCGACCATCCCCGCCCCGTCCGGCAGCTTGCCGGCGAAGGTCTCGAAATCGTCCTCGGCCAGCCGCGCCGTATAGGGCGACTGCGCCCAGCGCGCCTCGGCGAAATCCAGCGTCGCCACGCCCTCGGCCCGGTCCGCCTCGAACAGCGGCGAGTCGCGGTCGCTGATCCACTGCGGCAGGAAGCGATGCTCCTGCCAGTCCCAATAGGGCATGGCGAAGCCCTCATGGCCGGTCAGCTTCGCCACGATCCGCTCAAGGTGGAGCAGCTGCTGCCGGTGCCACGGCAGGAACAGGCCGTTGTTGTGCTGGGCGTCGCGGTGATGAATCTGCGTCTGCCGCGCCCACGACAGGCCGTCGCGGCGTCGCTTCATGATCCGCACCGCCTCGCCGAAGGCGACCACGTCGTCGCTGGTCGCGCTCAGCTCGCCGGCGCCCTTGCGGATGCGCAGTCCGGTTTGCGCCCGGGCGGCGACGCCCGCCGTCCCGGCCACGGCCAGGGCCGCCCCTCCGGCCAGCGCCATGCGCCGGTTGATCCTCATCCTGACGCCCCTTGCACGGCCTGCGCGCAGGCCGGTTTCAACCGACAGGTTTCACGACTCCGCCGCCGCTGTCGAGGCGTCGCCCTCCGCCTGTCCGGGGAAGCGCGCCGCCCTCGCCGCATCCCAGGCCTCGCGCACGCCCTGGCGCGGCTGGTCGACAGCGAACACCGCCAGCTGGGCGGTCCATACCTCCGAGAGCTGACGCACCGTCTCCGGTATCCAGCCCGGCGGCTGCTGCCGCGCCCAGTTCAGCGGCGACACCGCATTGAACACCAGCAGGAAGGCCGTCGCGGTCAGCACCGTGCGGCTGGTCCAGCGCCGGTCGCGCGCCGCCATGCCCTCGTCGTCCAGCGGCGGCTCGGGCGGAAAGGCGAACCGGCCCAGCGCCACCAGGGCGTTCTCCCGCGTCGGGAGGTCGTGGGCGTCGGCGCTCTCGATCCAGTCGCTGGGCGGGTCCGGCGGAACGTCCTGCGGCGGCGGCAGGCTCTCGCCCAGCGGCGGGAAAGGCGACTCCGGCCGGTGCGTCGGGAACGGCTCCAGCGGGATGGGCGGGTCTTCGGGTTCGTCGCTCATCGTCCCTCCAACGCCCTAGAACTGGAAATAGATGAACGGCGCCACGCCCTCGGGACGCACCGCCTCGACCAGCAGGATCGCCGCCCCGACCAGCAGGCCCAGGGTCAGCGACGGCGCCGCCTTCAAACGCTCGGCCGCGCCCTCGATCGCCCGCGGCGGCAGCCAGTGCATGGCCAGTCCGCCGACGATCAGCGTCAGCAGCAGCGGCGTCAGCATCACCGCCGGCCCAATCCGCCCCAGCCCCTCGATCATGGCGAGGGCCAGGTCGAAGCTTTCGGCCCGGAACAGGATCCAGCCCAGGCAGACGATGTGGAAGGTGACCAGCACCCCGACCACGGTCGGCAGGACGGACCTGCGCGTCTCCGCCCCCTCGGGGCGCCTGAACGCAGCGCGGCCCAGCCGCTCGATCACCTGCACGCCCCCATGCAGCGCGCCCCAGGCGAGGAAGGTCAGCGCCGCCCCGTGCCACAGCCCGCCCAGCACCATGGTGATGAACACGTTCACGCAAGAGGCGAACAGCCCTTTCCGCCCGCCGCCCAGCGGCACGTACAGATAGTCCCTCAGCCAGCTGGACAGGCTGATGTGCCAGCGCCGCCAGAACTGCTGCATCGAACTGGCCCGGTACGGCTGGTCGAAATTGCGCGGGAAGGAATAGCCCAGCAGCGCGGCCAGCCCGATGGCCATGTCCGAATAGGCCGAGAAGTCGCAGTAGATCTGCACCGCATAGCCATAAACCGCCGCCGCGATGTCCACCGCGCCATAGGCCGTCGGGTCGAAGAACACCGGGTCGACCAGGTTCACCGACAGCTCGGACGCGATCACCGTCTTCTTGAACAGCCCCCAGACGATCAACAGCAGCCCGTGGGTGGCCATCACCCGCGTCAGCCGCGGCGTCCGCTCGAACTGGGGCAGCAGGTCCGACGCCCGCACGATCGGCCCCGCCACCAGATGCGGGAAGAAGCTCATCAGCAGCATGACGTCCAGCAGGCTCTTCGCCGGCGGCGTCTTCCCGCGCTGCACGTCGACGACGTACGAAATGCCCTGGAAGGTGAAGAACGAAATCCCCACCGGCAGCACGATCTGCAGCAGCGGCAGGTCCCGCTCCCAGCCGAACTGCGCCAGCAACTCGCCCGCCTGTTCGACGAAGAAGCCGTAGTATTTGAAGAAACCGAGGATCAGCAGGTTGGCCGCCACGCCCAGGCCGACCAGCCAGCCGGTGCGCCGCCCCCGCTCGCGGTCCCGCGCAATCAGCGCGGCGACGCCCCAGTTAAGGATCGCCGAGGCGATCAGCAGGCCGACGAACCGCCAGTCCCACTGCGCATAGAAGAACCAGCTGGCCAGCAGCAGGAACAGCTTGCGCTTGCCGTTCTCGCGATCCAGCGACCAGGCGGTGAAATAGACGAACAGGAAGAAGACGCCGAACGCCAGCGTGGGGAAAAGCACTACTCTGCTCCCCCCTGCCCCGCCTTCCACGCCTCATAGGCGCCCAGCAGGTCGTCGGCGAGGACGCCGCCGATCCAGTCCGCCCCCGCGCTCGTGAAATGCACCCGGTCGCCGCGCATCAGGGGCTCGGCCCTCAAAGCCAGACGATCCGCCGAACAGTCTCCCCCCATCCGTCCATGCCAGTCCCAGAACGCCACACCCAGATCGGCGGCGACCCGGCGCTGCACATCCCGGACCACCGCCAGCGACGGCGGCGGCGCCCTCATCCCGTCGGCGCTGCAGCCGCCCGTGGCGCCGCTGCGCAGGGCGTCGGGCGCGCCGAGGATCATCAGCGACGCCCCGGGCGCCAGACGTCGCAGCCGCGCGATCTGGTCGCGCAGCAGGGTCTCGTAGCCCCCCGCCGCCAGCCCGTCCTCGAAACCCTCGTTGGTCCCGAAGGCCAGGATGATCAGTTGGGGCCGCCACGCCGCCAGCTGCAGGGCCGCCACCGCCTCGTCACGGGCCGCGAGATCACGCAGCGTCGCCCCGACCACGCCGAGGTTGGACAGGATGACGCCCCGCGCGCCGGGCGCCGTCAGACGCAGGTCGTGCAGCTTCAGCGTCGCATCCAGGGGCCGCAGCACGATCTCCCCGGGCGACCCGTTGGCCAGCAGGCCTGCGCACGACCGTTCTTCCCCGTGCTCCCTGAACACCCTCTCCGGCCAGACTTCCCCGCCCGCCTCGACCCGCACCCGTCCCTCTCCCTCCCCGCACATCAAGAGGTGGAGCACGGGCCAGTCGCGCGTCTCGGGTCGCAACCTCAGCTCGGCGCCCGGCTGCAGGACGATCGTCTGCACCCCCGTCAGCCCGACCCCCGGCGTCGAATAGCCCGCGGCGCCCGCCAGCGGCGCCAGCACCGGCCGCCACCCAACCGCCGTCATCTCGACCTGATAGGGGGCGAAGCCTTCATAGGGCGGGCCGGGCGGCAGCACGCCGCGACCCGCGTCGCCGAAACGGGCCTGCAGCACCGCCCGCACCTTGCCGGTGATCCGGTCCCCCGCCGTGTGACTGTCCCCGATCTGCAGGATGTGGACCTGCGGTCCGGCCGCCGTCTCCGGCCCGGTCCCGGCCACCGCCTCGACCTCCGCCAGCGCCGCGAACAGCCCGGCCAGGGCTTCGGGCTGACAGACGCCGCTGGCGCACACGGCCTCCCCCGGCGGCGGCAGGTCGGACGGCGAATACGGAACCTCCTGCGCCGACGCCGCGCCGGCCAGCCCCCACAGCCCGGCGATCAGTCCGGCCCCGAGGCGGCGCATGTTCAGGCGGCGGGCGCCGCGGCGGGCTCTGCCGCCGGCTTGTCCAGACCCACGTCGCGCTTCAGCCGCTCGGCCACCGGCGCGCTGATGCGCAGATAGCCGGCCATCGACATATGGATCCCGTCATTGGCCCGCATCAGCACCTTTCGGCCGCTGGCGTTGGGCAGATAGGCCTCGTAGCCGCCGTCGGTGTCCGAGGTCAGCGACACGGTCTCCAGATAGGGCACCCCCAGCGCCCGCATGCGCGCCTCGACCACCTCGTTGATCAGCCTCATCCGCCCGTCGAAGCGTTCGCTCTTCATCCGCGGCAGGCCGACCCAGTAGACCGCCACGTCGCGGCTCCTCAGCAGGCCGACCAGGTCGTCGATGCGCCGCGCATAGGCGGCCTTCCAGCCGTCGGTGCCGAACTCGTGGATCGCCCCGTCCAGGCTGATCCCCTGGGCGTCGTTGGTCCCGAACAGGACCACCGCCACGTCGACCGGCGTGGCGTCGATCTGGCGGCGGGTCTTGGACTGGATGTCGACGTAGTCGTAGCGCGACAGCCCGGTCGACACTTCCGAGAATTTGGTCACCGTCACCCGCGGCTCGTCGCGCAGGTCGCGGTACAGTCCGGCGTACAGGCCGTCGGCCATGGAATCTCCGAACACCCCGATGCGCAGCGGTCCCTGCGCAAGGCGCTGCTCCAGTGGCGTCAGCACGGGAGCGGCCGGAGGCGCCGCGACCGCGGCGACGGCGGCCGGGGCCGGGGGCGGCGTTGCAGGCGCCGAGGCGTTGGCCTGGCCGCCCAGCATCAGCGTCGGATGGCGCAGCCACTGGCGTCCGTCCGGCGTCAGCATCAGCCCCGCCAGCACCCCGACCACAAAGGTCGCCGTCAATGCATTGACGCCCGCCTTCACCCCGTTCCCCCGAACATCATTCGCCAAGCGACGCCTTTTACCCCATCCCCGCCCCCTGACCATCACGCGCCCGCCTCACGCGAACAAAAAGGTTAACAGCCGCGCTGGCAGCGCAGGTTCATCAC
>JAEZIH010000226.1 GCA_023416055.1 Pseudomonadota bacterium
CGCCGCGGGGTCGCCCTGACCCACGCGGCGCACCAGGTCCTCGTCGGGATCGGCGAAGGGCGCCATCCGGCCTCGGGCGAAGGTTGCAGCCTGGCCGGTGAGGTCGAGGACCGCCGCGGCCGTCATCTGCTTACTCCGAAGCGGACGTGTATGGCGACGCCTGACGTGCCCAGATCGGCGGTTGTGACGCGGCTTGGCATCGGCAGGAGTCTCCCTCGCAGGGCCAGCGGAGGCCGCCCCTGTTCGACGGTTTCAACGGCGCGCGCCTCAGTCTCCGTCGCTGACCGGCGGCAGGGCGACCTCGAACGCCCGCCGCGCCGCCGTCCGGGCCTCGGCGAGACCGGCCTTCAGGGCGGCGAAATCGGCATAGCCGGCCGCCTTGGCGAGCCGCTTCTGCAGGCCGTCCGGCTCTCCGTCCGGATCGGGCCGATCATCGAAGGCGGCGCTGAGTATCTGGGCCAGCGCCTGCTGCAGACGCCACGCCTCGGCCAGTTCGGGATCGTCGGCGAGGGCCTTGAGGGTCGAGACGGTCAGGGGACCGCCGTCGCGCGCCTGACGAAGCTGGCGCACCTGGGCCACGAACTCGGCGTCGACCTGGCCGCCGGACGCCAGCTTGACGTCCCACGGCCCCTGGGCCGGCCGCTCGCGGGCCATCAGGTCGCGCATGCGCCGCGCGTCGGCGGCGAAGCTCGCGCCCGGGCGCGGATGGCGCAGTATGGCCTCCAGCGTCGCCGACACCCTCGCCGCGAAGTCCGGGTCGTCGGCCCACACCACCCGCGCGCGGGTCAGGGCCATGAACTCCCAGGTGTCCGCCTCGCCCGCGTAGTAGTCCTCAACCGCCGACAGGCGCAGCGACACCGGCCCCTTGGCCGCCCCGGGCCGAAGCCGCATGTCGACCTCGTACAGGCCGCCCTCGGCGGTGTGCGCCGACAGCGCCGCGATCAGGCGCTGGGTGAAGCGGGCGTAGAACACCGCTGCGGCCCAGCCCTTGCCGTCCGAAACAGCCTCGGGCGGAGCGTCGTAGACGGTCATCAGGTCGAGATCGGACGAGGCGGTCATCTCGCTTGAGCCGGCCTTGCCGAGCGCGACCACGGCCACCGCTCCGCCGGCCAGGGCGCCGCCCTGCCGCACGGCCTCGGCCATGGCGGCGGGGGCCAGGGCCGCGATGCAGGCGTCCGCCAGGGTGGTGTAGGCGTCGCCGGCCTCCTCCGGTCCCGCCCGGCCGGTCAGCACCTGTACGCCGATGCGAAACATCTGTTCGCGGTGAACCCGGCGCACCACGTTCATCGCCGCTTCGAAGTCGGGCGCGGCGGCGGCGTCGGTTTGCATCTGGGCGACCACGCCCGTCTCCTCCTCGATGCTGCGCGCGAAGCGGGCGTCCAGCATGCTGTCCAGCGCGGCGGGGTGGCGCCCGAGGGTTCGCGCCAGTCTCGGGGCGAAGGCCATTACGCCCACGACCAGGTCGAACAGCTTCGGCTGGGCGAGGAACAGGGCCTGCACCTGCACCCCGGCGTTCAGCCCCGAGAAGAAGACGGCGAAGCGCCGGAAGGCGGCGTCGGCCGCGCCGGTGCCGGCCAGGGCCGTCAGCAGGCGCGGGGCCAGTCGGGTGAACAGCTCGCGTCCCCGCGCCGTCCGCGTCGCGGGAATCCGGCCGTGGTGCCAGCTGCGGATGGTGTCGGCGACCATGCCCGGATCGGAAAAGCCCATCCGCGACAGGGTCTCCAGCGTCTCAGGATCGTTCTCCACCCCCGTGAAGACCAGCGAGCCATACGGCGACGACAGCTCCTCCTCGCCCTCGAACAGTTCCCCGTAGCGGCGGTTGACCCCGACCAGCACCTCCTCCACGCGGTCGTCGAAGGCCGCCAGGTCGCCCTCCCCCGCCAGGGCGGCGACGCGGGCGCGGGCGGCAGGGTCGACCGGCAGGCTATGGGTCTGCTCGTCGTCGAGCATCTGCACCCGGTGCTCGAGACCGCGCAGGGCGACATAGGCCTCGGTCAGCTCGGCGCAGGCGTCAGGGGCGACGTGGCCCGCGTCGCGCAGGGCGGCCAGGGCGTCCACTGTGCGCGGCGCGCGCAGGGCGGGGTCGCGGCCGCCGAGGATCAGTTGCTGGGTCTGGGCGAAGAACTCGATCTCGCGGATGCCGCCCCGGCCCAGCTTCAGGTTGGCGCCGGCCGCCTCAAGCCCCTCGCCCGTCTTGTGGACGTGAATCTGGCGCTTGATCGACTGGATGTCGAGGATGGCCGGATAGTCGAGACTGCGACGCCAGATGAAGGGCGTCAGGGCCTTCAGGAAATCCTTTCCGGCCGCCAGATCGCCCATCACCGGCCGGGCCTTGATGAAGGCGGCCCGCTCCCAGTTCTGGCCGACGCTCTCGTAGTAGGCCAGCGCGGTGGGGGCGGCGACGACCGGGGGCGTGGACGAGGGGTCCGGGCGCAGGCGCAGGTCGACGCGGAAGACGTAGCCGTCGCCGGTCCGCTCCTGCATCAGGCCGGCGAAGGCCTGGGCAAGGCGGTCGACGAAGCGCTGCGGCTCCACTCCCTCGGCGAGGGCCGGGATCAGGCCGTCCGGGTCCCAAAACAGGCTGACGTCGATATCGGAGGAATAGTTCAGTTCGAAGGCGCCGTGCTTGCCCATGGCCAGGCCGAACAGGCCGGGGACGGGACCGCGCGGGTCGTCGGCGGGCGCGACCAGCTTGCCGCGCTCGCGTTGGTCATGCGCCACCGCGCGCAGGGCGGCGCCGGCCGAGGCGTCGGCGAAGCGGCTCAGGGCGTCGGTGACCTGATCCAGGGTCCAGACGCCGCCGAGGTCCGCCAGGGCCGTCAGCAGATGCAGTTCGCCCTTGAGACGACGCAGCGGCGCGCGCAGCTCCTCGGCGCCGCCCTCCAGGGCTCCGGTCTCGGCCAGCAGGGCGGCGAGGCGCGCGCTCGGATCCTCTTCAAGGAGCGCCCGGAGACGGTCGGGCCAGCGGCGGGCGAGACCGAACAGGTACGGCGAGGCGGCGAAGACCGGAGCCAGGGCCGGCCACGCCGCCTCGAGCGTCGCTGACCAGCCGCCCTGCCCCGCGGCCTCGGCAAGCCGCTCGTGCGCCCGCGTCGCGGCCTGGTCGTCGATGACCGGGCCGCACGGTTTCAGCCGGGGACCGAGGGCCTCGCTCACGCCGTCTCCGCCGGCGGCAGGACCAGGGCCACGCGCAGGCCGGGCCCGAAGCCGCCGTAAGCGCCCGGCCCCTCGTCCAGCTGGATGCGGCCGCCATGGGCCTCCATCACCGCCCCGACCAGCGACAGCCCCAGTCCCGAGCCGGGCTCGCTGCGACTGTTGTCGAGACGGACGAAGCGCTGGATCACGCGCTCGCGGTCGCCCTCAGGCACGCCGGGGCCGGTGTCGGTCACCGAGAACTCGATCTCGCCAGAGCTGCGCCGGCGGGCGCGCAGCATCACCGCCCCGCCGCTGGGCGTGTATTTGATGGCGTTGTCGATGACATTGGCCAGGGCTTGGGCGAGGAAGGGCCGGTTGGCCTCGATCATCAGGCCTCGCTCGATCTCGGCCGAGAACTCCAGCCCCTTGTCCTCGCTGGCCGGCTCGTACAGCTCGGCCATGTCGGCGGCCAGTTCGGCGGCGTCGAACCGCTGCGGGTCGGGCGTATGCCCCGCAGCCGCCTGCAGCCGGGCGATGGCCAGCACGGTGTTGAAGGTCTTCAGCAGGTTGTCGGCCTCGTCCAGCGCCAGCTGGAGGGCGTCGACGGCGTCGATCTTGCCCGCCTCGGCGTCGATCAGCGACACTTCCAGCTTGGCCCGCATGCGGGTCAGCGGCGAGCGCAGGTCATGGGCGATGGCGTCGCCGGCGTGGCGGATCGAGGCCATCGAGGCCTCCAGCCGGTCCAGCATGGTGTTCAGGCCGGCGCCCAGCTCGTCCAGCTCGTCGCCCGCGTTGCGCACCGGAAAGCGGGCCTTGAGATCGCCCTCCTGCACCGCGGTGGCCACCTTGCTCAGCCGCCCCATGGACCGCTCCAGGTTGCGGCTGACCAGCACCCCGCCCGCGAGCCCCAGCAGCAACACGATACCCATCGCCCCCCACAGGGCCTGGGTCAGCCGCGCCAGATAGGCCTCGGTGTCGCTCAGCGACTTGCCGACGAACAGGGTCTCGCCGCCCGACAGCCGCATCTGCACCCCGCGCACCTGCGGCCGGGTCACCCTTCCGTCGGCGTCGGTCTCGGTGAAGGGGAAGGTGATCCACTCGGAACTCCCCTCCAGCTCGGCGATGGGCTGCACGCTGAGCGAGCCGGTGCTCATCCCGTGGTCGTCGGTCAGCAGGTAGACGTAGGTGCCGTCGCGCAGGGCGCGGTCGATCACCGCCGCGTTGAGGGCGTCCAGGCCCCGGGCCCGGTAGATGCCGGTCAGCACCTGGGTCTCGGCCCGCACGTCCCGCTCGGCCTTGGCCCGCGCCTCGGCCGCCGAGGCGAAGTAGACATAGGCCAGGATGGCGCTCGCCGCCGCCGCGAACAGGGCGAGGAACAGCAGCGTCAGCCGGAAGGGCGTACGGCGTAATAGCGACGGCAGTCTCATTCTCCCTCCCCCGCCGGGGGAGAGTGGTCGGCGCGCAGCGACGACCGGGTGGGGAGGGCGAGGCAACGCATCCGCACGTCTCGTATGATCTCCTCCACCCTCGCCTTCACGTCCCCGTTGGAGACCCGCATCGTCACAAACCCTTCGCGGCCCAGAACGGCATCCCGAACCCTGTCCTTCCGCGCCCGGTCGGGATCACGGTGCGAGCCGCCGTCGACCTCAACGATCAGACCCCGGTCCAGACAGACGAAGTCCAGGAAGAAGCCTCGCTCCGGTCGCTGACGCCGAAAATGCAGGCCCTCGGCCCGCAGCTCCCGAAGCCGGACCCAAAGGCGGTCCTCGGCGGGGGTCATCCGCTTCCGGAGGTCTCTCGCCTTGGCGACCGCGCCCATATCGCCGAGTCCTCCCCACCCGGTCGCTTCGCGACCACCCTCCCCCAAGGGGGAGGGAGAAAATCTGTGCGTCAGGCCTCCAGCCGGTACCCCGCCCCGCGAACCGTCTGCAGCATGGCGTGGTCGAAGCCCTTGTCGATCTTGGCGCGCAGGCGGCTGATGTGCACGTCGATGACGTTGGTCTGGGGGTCGAAATGATACTCCCACACCTTCTCCAGCAGCATGGTGCGGGTCACCGACTGGCCGGCGTGACGCATCAGGAATTCGAGCAGCTGGAACTCGCGCGGCTGGAGGTCGATCTCCCTGCCCTCGCGGGTCACCTCGCGGCTGATGAGGTTCATCTCCAGCTCGCCGACCTTGAGCACGGTCTGGACCGAGCCGGTCTCGCGCCGGCGGGCCAGGGCCTCGACCCGGGCGATCAGCTCGGCGAAGGCGTAGGGCTTGACCAGATAGTCGTCCGCTCCGGCCTTCAGGCCCGTGACGCGGTCCTCGACCTCGCCGAGCG
>JAEZIH010000250.1 GCA_023416055.1 Pseudomonadota bacterium
CAGAAGGGCCAGACGCCAGGGGGACAGCACCCCGACAACAGGAAGTTCGACCGGGCCCAGGCTGGAGGCGTAACCGATCACCGCACCACCGACTGCGAAGGAGACCGCCGTGCCGAGCTTCGGACCCATGCCGTAGACTGACAGGGCTGTCGTCAGGCGCTTGCGAGGGAAACGGTCGGCGATCAGCGAATAGGCCGACGGCGCGAGCGAGGCCTCCCCGACGCCCACCCCGATGCGGGCGATGAACAGGCTGCCGAAAGTCCGGGACAGGGCGGTCCCGACCGTGGCCAGCGACCAGAAGGTCACCCCGCCGGCGACCACCCACCGGCGCGAGAACCGGTCCGAGGCCCAGCCGAGCGGATATCCCGCCAGCCCGAAGCAGATCGCGAAGGCCGGACCGATCAGCAGGCTGATCTGGAAGTCCGTCAGACCCATCTCCTGCTGGATCGGATCGACGAGCATGTAGATGACCAGCTTGTCGAGCGCGGACAGGACGTAGCAGGCCAGCAGGACGGCCAGCATCCACCAGGCGCTCCATCCGGCGCGGGGCGCGTCAGTCCAGGGTTCGGTCTTGCCAGTCAAAGCGCCCTCCTCCCCGCCTCTTGCCGATTCTTTTGTCGGTGGGGCGGTCCTGTCGTTCCTCGCAGGCTGCTGTCGAGTGCGTCGATGCGGCAAGGTCGCCATTGCGAGTGTGCGCCACGCGCACAGCCGTCTACTATCGCGAGGTGATGCAGACGACCCCCTACCGTCCCATCCGCGCCCTGCAGCGCGGCCTGCTGGTGCTTGAGGCGCTCAACCTCGCCGGGCGGGCGCGGCCTTCCGCGCTCGCCCAGGCGACCGGTCTGGACCGCACCACGGTCTACCGGATCCTCGCCACCCTCCAGGAGCAGGGCATGGTGACCGCCTCGGAGTCGGACGACAGCTACGTCCTGACCGCCCGCGTCCGCCAACTGAGCGACGGCTTCACCGACCAGGACGCGGTGACGCGGGTGGTCGCCCCGGCGCTGGGCCGCCTGTTGCAGCAGGTGCTCTGGCCCAGCGACTACGCCACCTTCGTTGACGGCCGGATGGTCATCCAGGAGACCAGTCACCGGTACAGCGCCTTCTCGATCCATCGCCAGATGGTGGGCCGGGCGCGGCCCGTGCTCGGCAGCGCGCTGGGGCGGGCGGTGCTCGCCGCCTCGACGCCGGCGGCGCGCGAGACCCTGCTGGACGTGATCCGGGCCCGAAATCCGGAAGAGGCCCGCGACGCCAGAAGGCCCGAGGTGATAAACCGCCTGCTCGAGGACTTTGAGAAGGTCGGATACGCCTGGTCCATCGGCGGCACCGAGGCGCGCATCAGCGCCATCGCCCTGCCGGTGCAGGTTGGTGATCGCGTCTTCGGCGCCGTCAACGTCGTGTTCTTCCGCAGCGCCCTGACCGTGGACGAGGCCGCGCGCCGCTATCTGCCCGCGCTTCGCCGCACCATCGAAGACATCGGCGCCCAGCTGGCCGACCTTCCGCCCCTGACCTCGGCCGTCGCGCCGCAGGATGCGAGTAGCGCCGCGCCCGAAGCGGCGCCTAGGGTTTCCCAGGGCCTCCCGGAGGCTCAGACGAGAGAACAATCGGCATGAGCAGACTGACCGCACGCATGACCCATCTGGGTCTCGCCTGTTTCGACCGCGACGCGATGGAAGCCTTCTACCGTCGAACGATCGGCATGGTCGTCACTGACCGCGGCGTCGCCAGCGGGGGGCCCGAGATCGTCTTTATGACGGCCGACCCCAGCGAACATCATCAGCTGGTCCTGGCTCCCGGACGCCCGGAAGGCAGCCCTTCGATCATTGGCCAGATTTCGTTCCTGGTGGACAGCCTGGCCTCGCTCCGCGCCCACTACGAACGGAACAAGGCCGCGGGCGTCGAGAAGCTGATGACCAAGAACCACGGCAACGCCTACAGCATCTATTTCATGGATCCCGAGGGCAACAAGGTCGAGATCTACTGCCACACGCCCTGGTACGTCAGCCAGCCGCACAACACCCCGCTCGACTTCTCCCTGACCGACGAGGAGATCGAGGCCCAGACCGAGGAACTGGTCCGCAAGGACCCGACCTTTCGGACCCGGGCCGAATGGCAGGCGGAACTGGCCGAGCGCCTCGCCCGGGGCGAGCAGGACTGACCATGAGCGAGCACCGCAGCGTCTGGAGCTATCTGTTCCGCGTTCCCCACAAGCTGGCCTGGGCCGACGTCAACGGCGTCAGCACCCGATATCTCGAAGCGGGCGATCCTGACGCGCCGGCGGTCATCATGCTGCACGGCTCAAACGGCTTTCTTGAGAACTTCCTCGCCAACATCGGGCCGTTCGCCGAGCATTTCCGCGTGCTGGCGGTCGACATGATCGGGTCCGGCTGGACCGACAAGCCGGACTACCCCTACTCGCCCGAGGTCTGCGCGGACCACGTCCGCGGCTTCATGGACGCGGTCGGCGTGGAGCAGGCGGCGTTCGTCGGCATGGCGCTCGGGGCGGCGGTGACTGCCTACATCGCCCACACCACGCCCCAACGCCTGTCCTGCGGCGTCCTCATCGGGCCGGCCCTGATCATCTCGGACCCGGACGCCTACGCCTCGACCGTCGCGGCAATCAAGAAGCGGCGCGAGGAGAACGGCGATCCGACCTGGGAGACCGTCCACCGCACCCTCTCCGCCCTGATCACGAAGCCCGAAGACGTGCTCGACGATCTGGTCGCCCTGCGCCTGGCCATCTATTCGACCGACGAGGCCAAGGCGGCCCGGATGCATTCGCTCGAGACCACCAAGCCAGAGCATGCCCTGAGCCACGATCAGTGGCGGGCCATCCAGACACCGTTGCTGGTGGTGTCGGCCATCGATTCCGCTGGCACCATGTGGCTGAAGAACGCCCAGCTCATCGGCCAACTCGCCCCGAACGCCGAAGTCATCGAGATCCCGGGCTGCCGCGTCTGGGCGCAGTTCGAGCAGGCCGACGTCTTCAATCCGGCGGCGATCGCCTACATCCAGCGCCACCTCCCCGCTCGCTGACTTCCTTTGCGTACGGCTGTGCGGATCGCTCCGGCGAGCCGCACGCCTTTTTCGATACGAGTTCGCCATGGCCGACGGCTCCGCTACTCCCGCCAAGACCTTCCGCTGGGACGACCCGCTGGATCTGGACGGGCGGCTGACCGACGACGAGCGGATGATCCAGGAGGCGGCGCGCGGCTATGCGCGCGAGAAGCTGCTGCCGCGGGTGGTGGCCGCGTTCCGCGACGAGACCTTCGACCGCTCGATCATGACCGAGATGGGCGAGATGGGCTTCCTCGGCGCCACCCTGCCGGAGCAGTACGGCGGCGCCGGCGCCAGTCACGTCGCCTACGGCCTGATCGCCCGCGAGATCGAGGCGGTCGACAGCGGCTATCGCTCGGCCATGTCGGTGCAGTCGTCGCTGGCCATGTA
>JAEZIH010000072.1 GCA_023416055.1 Pseudomonadota bacterium
CTGTGCGTGCTGCAGGAGCTCGGCCTTGACGCGGACAGGGTCAACGTCAACGGCGGGGCCATCGCCATCGGTCACCCGATCGGCGCTTCGGGCGCACGCATCCTGACCACCCTGCTGCACGAGATGAAACGGCGGGAGGCGAGGAAGGGTCTCGCCACCCTGTGCATCGGCGGCGGCATGGGCGTGGCGATGTGCGTCGAGCGGCCCTGAGGCCGCCCGACCGTGGTCAGGCCGCGTTGGCGGCCTTGGCGCTCAGCTTGTCCTGGTGGGCGCGCATGCCCTTGGCGATCAGCTCGGCCGCCTCGCCGGCGTCGCCCCAGCCCTTCACCGTGACCGACTTGCCCTTCTCCAGGTCCTTGTAGCGGGTGAAGAAGTGCTCGATCTGCTCGACCAGGATGGCGGGCAGCTGACGGTAGCTGGCGATGTCGGTGTAGTAGGGGTTCAGCTTGTCGACCGGCACGGCGAGGATCTTCTCGTCGCCGCCGGCTTCGTCGACCATCTTCAGCACGCCGATCGGGCGCGAACGGATGATGCAGCCCGGCACCACGGGGGTGGGGTTCAGGACGATCACGTCGCAAGGATCGCCGTCGTCCGAAAGGGTGTGCGGGATGAAGCCGTAATTGCCCGGATAGTACATCGCCGTGTGCAGGAAGCGGTCGACGAACAGGGCGCCGGAGGCCTTGTCCATCTCGTATTTCACCGGCAGGCCGCCCTGCGGGATCTCGACGACGACGTTGACGTCCCAGGGCGGATTGGGGCCGGCGGGGATGGCGTCGATGTTCATGACAGGGCTCGTCTATGCTGCACTGCGATACGGGAAGGCGGGCGTGATAGGCTCGCAAGGCGTCCGAAGCAAGGCGGACTTGCCCGCCGCGGCCCGGCGGGCCATGCCCTTGGTCCGGATTGAATTGGAGCGGTCATGACGCTTGCGGACGGCCTCGCCCTCGCCCTGTTCCTGCTGTGCTGGCTCGGCTACGGGCCGTTGCTGGCCGTGCTGGCGCGCCGCAGCGGCTCGCTGAACGACGACATGATGGTGGTCCGCCGGGCCTGGATGATGGCCATGACCCATCGCGAGGTGCGCATCGTCGACAGCCAGTTGATGGGCCACACCATCAACTCCGGCGGCTTCTTCGCCTCGACCAACCTGCTGCTGATCGCCGCCGTGGCCGGCATCCTGTTCGGCGGCGAGCAGGCCCTGCAGGGCGTGGCGGCGGTCGGCGAGGCGGCGCCGACCCGCATCCTCGAGGCCAAGCTCGCCCTGGTGCTGCTCTGCCTCGCCCGCGGCCTGCTCGATTTCATCTGGTCGATTCGCCAGATGAACTACGCCCTGGCCCTGATCGGGGCTGCGCCTGAGGTGCATACGGAGTCCGACCGCGCGGCCCTGGGCGAGGCGGCGGGACGGCTGCTCAATCCCGCCCTCAGCGCCTTCAGTCAGGGGGTGCGCGGCTATTATTTCGCGCTCGCGGCGGCCGCCTGGCTGTTCGGCCCCCTGTGGCTGGCGCTGGGCGTGGCGGCGGCGTTCTGCCTGCTGGTCTGGCGTCAGGCGGCCTCGCCCGCCGCCCAGGCGGTGCGCGCCGCGCGCCGGTTGCTGGAGCCGCATCTTCCCGAACGGTGACGCTTTTTCGCAGTCGCGCCCGTCGTGGGCGGCTTCAACCCCTGAAAACGGTTACATCCAGTGATTATGGGTGAAGACCGCCGTTACAACGCGTGAACGCAGGTGCGAAATAACCGGTTGACGGTTTGTGCACCGCACACTAGCTTTCCTTTCGACGCCTCGCGGCGTCATGCCCTTCCTGGGCGTTTCCTCCCTAAAGACTTCCATGCCGCGCCTCCGGGCGCGGCTTTTTTTTACGCGCCGCCGTAAGCGGTCGGATCGGTCAGCAGCTCGGCGATGACCCGCTCGACGCCGGCGGCGCAGCGCGGCCATCCCCGCCCCGGCCGGCCGGTCGCCTCGTCCAGATAGAGGGCGCGGTTCAGCTCCACCTGCACGGCGTGAAAGCCCGCATCAGGCCGGCCCCAGGTCTGGGTGGTCCAGCCGCCGGAATAGGGCTGGTTCAGCGCCACCCTCCAGCCCAGCGCCTCGAACGAGCGGCGAAGCCGGCGGGTCAGGGCGGCGGCGCAGGACGAGCCGTGCCGGTCGCCCAGCACCACGTCCGGTCCCCTCGCCCCGCCGGCCGCCCGCGAAGGCATGGAGTGCCAGTCGACCAGCACCGCCTCGCCGCAGCGCGCCTTCGCCTCATGCATCATGCGGGCAAGAGCCTCGTGATAGGGGGCGTGCACCGCCGTCAGCCGCGCCCTCGCTTCCTGCAGGCCCAGCCGCCGGCCGTAGAGGGGGCGTCCGTCGCCGGTCAGCCTCGGCACCACGCCATAGCCCGCGGCGGCGCGGGGCGACGGCGCGCGGCCCTCCAGTCCCTCGATCAGGGCCGGGTCCAGATCGTCCGCGTCGCGGTTGAGATCGACATAGGCCCGCCCGATGCGGCCCAGCAGCAGGCCCGCGCCTCCCGCCGTCCCCGGCGCGATCAGCCGGTCGACCAGGGCGTCCTCGGCGCTGCGCAGGCTGGGCCCTGACAGGTCAGGCGCAGCCTCCATGTCCGCCGGATAGACGGCGCCGGAGTGGGGCGAAGCGAAGACGAAACGCCCCGGCGCGGGCGCCTCGACGAGCCGGAACGGCGCTTCCGCCGTCGCCCCGCCGCCGTTCTCCGCGCCCTCGACCATGCGCTCCCTTAGCCTGTTTCGCCCAACCGTCCACAGTTTCCCGCCCGCGCGGACACTCGCCATACCGGGGATTTTCATGGCGAATTTACCGATGTCGACATAGCTTCGCCGTCAACAAGACGGGGCGAAAACCACATGGCGCGCATTCTCCTGGCCGAGGACGATCACTCGCTTCGGGGCTTCCTGACGCGGGCGCTCGAGCGGGCCGGACATTCGGTGGTCGACTGCGAGAACGGCGACGACGCCATCGACGCCCTCGACCAGGGGCCGTGGGACCTGCTGCTCACCGACATCGTCATGCCCGGCGCCGACGGCATCGAGGTGGCGCGCATCGCCGCCGCCCGCCAGCCCGGCATCCGCATCATGTTCATCACCGGCTTCGCCGCCGTGGCGCTGTCCGCGGCCCAGGCCAGTCCCCAGGCCAAGGTGCTGTCAAAGCCCGTCCACCTGCGCGACCTGGTCGGCGAGGTCGAGCGGATGGTGGCCGCCTGAGGCTTGCCGCCGCGGAGGCGTTGAAGATCAGCCGTTTGCCCCTTGCGGTCGGCGGCGAGGCCGGGTTATAGACCGCGCCTTCCCGCCCCCGGGGCACCCCGAGGGCCGTCACGGCGGACGCGTAGCTCAGCGGGAGAGCACTACGTTGACATCGTAGGGGTCACAGGTTCAATCCCTGTCGCGTCCACCATTCTCTCCCAACACATTGCTAGCGTTGAGGAAACCGCTCTCGGGCGGTCGATTGCGCGCGTTTGCGGTTTGGCGGCGCGCGGCAGGGCGAGGCGGGGGCGAATGATGCGGTTCCCCTGAGTCGCTTGCTTCACGGGTGCGTCAACCTGTCAAGAAAACATACCTTGCGTATGGCGAGGCTGTGGGTGATCACGGTTTTTTTAGCGTGCCGGCGTCAGACTGGGGGGCCTGCGCGCGCAGCTACTGTGGCGTGGGGATTAGTGTGATGACGGCGACGGTCACGAGCCTTTGGGCCCGGGTGCGGGCGTTTGCGCGCGGTGGTCTGATTGTGGCGGTTCTGGGCCTCTGGGCCGGACCCGCGCTGGCCGGCGGAGCAACGTCCGGCGCACCCGCTTCCACGCCTGTCGATGCGGCCCTGGCTGCGTCCGCCGCTGCAGCCCTGCCCACTGCGGCCCCCGCCGTTTCCGCCTCGCCCGCCCCGGCCGCGCTCCAGAGCGCGCCGATGACCGGCATCGAGGTCGTAGACGGCGTGCTTTACAACTCGGTCTGGTACTCGACCAAACCGGTCACGAGCTTCCACGGGCTCGTCCCCGAGGGCGCCACCGACCTCCGGTTCATTGTCAACGGAACGACTTACGCCCAGCCGGTCCCGCAGGGGCGCGTATGGGGACCGATCAGTTTCGCTCTTCCGCACGGCGGCCCTCACAGCGTCTGGATCCGCTACAAATCCGCCTCCGGCGTGGATCTCGGTTCGGGCCTCAACAACCTGTATGTGGACCTCGACTTCCCGACGGTCACCTTTGTGCCGCCGCCCGCGTCACCCGCCCAGGAAGAAGTCACCTTCACCGTCCAGTTCAGCCGCCAGGTGAACTGGACGACCATTCCGAACAGCCAGTTCTTCGTTACAGGGACGGGCGGCGCGGCCGGGACGGTGGCCGGCGTCACGCTGAACGCCGACAGGACGCAGGCTTCAGTCCGGGTCCGCCCCACCGGGGAGGGGACCATCCAGCTTAATCTGAGATCCGGCGTTCGGACGGGACCGCATACAGTTCAGGCCGCAACATCGGCCAATTACGCCGTCGATCGCAAGGCGCCGAGCACGCCCGTTCTCGTGGAGCCGGTTGAGGGCCAGATCCTGGGCCTGAACTCCAGGGTCCAGGCGACCGGAGATCCGGGCAGCCGCCTGAGAGTCTACCTGAACGGCGTGCACCGGTGGAACTCGAACTTCAGCGAGTCGGGAACATGGGGCATCTCCGCGCAGGTCTTCCCGGAGGGTGAGAACACGATCTATCTGGAAGGCTACGACGATGCCGGAAACGTTTCGGCCGCCTCGCCGACGGTGCGGTTCACGGTGGATCTGACCCCGCCGTCGACGCCGGTGGTGGTGTCGCCAGCCGCCAACGGAACCGTCTCGGTCGCGAACCCGACCATCAGTGGCATCGCGGAGGGGGGGTCCCGCGTCACCGTCAATCTTGACGGCGCCGACGTCGCCACCACCCTGACCTCGCCCGGGGTGACCTGGAGCTATACCCCGTCCGCCCTGGCGGACGGCGTGCATACGCTGACGGTGCGCGCCACGGACGCGGCGGGCAACTCGTCCGCCACCTCGGGGGCGGTCCAGTTTACCGTGGCCGTTCCGCCGACCACGCCGGTCATTACGAGCCAGGCCGGGGGCACGATCTACACCCTGCCGACTTTCACAGGCACGGCGCAGCCGAACATGACCGTCACCCTGTATGAAGGGGATACGGTTGTGGCGACCACCACATCGAGCAGCACCGGGGCCTGGAGCCTGGCGCTGACCAGCCTGACCCCGGGCTCCCATACCTTCACCCTCCGCGCCATCAAGCCGTCGGGGGGCGCCAGCGCCCCGAGGACATTCTCGATTGCCTATTTGCCCGTTCTGAGCCGACTCGATGTCCTGCTCCTGACTGAGACCGGGACGGTCAGCGGAACGGCCAGGACCAACACCGCCACGCCAACGGTCGGCGGTCAGCTGACCGATGGCCAGACGGCGGGCCGCGTGAGCGTGTATGTTGACGCGATCCTTGTCGGGCAGGTCGATGCGACGGGGGGGCAGTGGAGCTTTACGCTGCCCACCCTGGCGCAAGGCGCGCGCAGTATTCAGGCGACGTACGTCAACGCGATCGGTCAGCAGTCCCAGGTCTCGGGCGCCCTGTCCCTCATTGTCGACACCATCGCGCCGAGCCTGACCAGCATGGTCATTCAGCCCGCGCCCGCAAACCAGGTTGAGGTGACCTACACGCTGACGTTCAGCGAGCCGGTCACCGCCCCGGGAATTGAGGCCCTCTTCCTGCGGACCTACGGAGCCGTCTGGGCCAGCGTGAAGAGTGTGTCCGGCTCCGGAACCACCGGCTTGCAGGTGGTCGTCCAGCATGAGCGGGGAGTCGGTTCCGTCCGCCTCGAAACCGTCGCCAACGGAATTCGCGATCTGGCTGGCAATCCGCTGCCGCCCTATACGACCGGCCCCCTCCGCTCGGTCGATCTTTCGCCGCCATCGGCCCCGCAGATCGATCCGGTTCCTGCGTGGATTGCGACCCGGACTCCGACCGTCTCCGGGACGGCGGAATACGGATCGACGGTCAGGGTCGTTGTGAACGGCGGGACGGCCCGCACGATCCCCACCACGGACTCGGTCTGGAGCTTTACCCTGGACCCTCTCACCGACGGCGCTCATACGGTTTCGGTGACGGCCGTGGATGCGGCGGGCAACGCCTCGCAGGCCACGTCGATCACCCTCAATGTCGACGCCACGCGTCCGGCCAAGCCGACGATGAATGCTTTTAACCCCTTCCAGTCCGCGACCGCGACCCCGACCATTTCGGGCACGGCGGAAGCCGGTTCGACGGTGACGGTTCTCGTCGACAACGTTGCGGTCGGCACCGTCACCGCAACCGACGGGACCTGGAGCTTCATCCCGCCCCCCCTGGCGGAAGGCGACCACTACGCGTCGGCGACGGCGACCGATGCGGCGGGCAACGTCTCACTGACAGCAGCGGCTGTCTCCGTCCTGATCGACACCACGCCGCCCGTCGCGCCGGTGCTTGATCCGCTCCCGGCCCTGACCCGGAATCGTCGTCCGACGATCACGGGCAGCACGGAACCCGGGTCGAGGCCGATTATCAGCGTCGACGGCGTCCAGGTCGGCTATATAAATTGGCCGGCCGGTCCCTGGAGCTACACCCTGCCCTCGCAGGCGGACGGAGACCATACGGTCTCGGTGAGGGCCGAAGATGGCGCAGGCAATTTCGGGCCTGCCGCGACGCTCACCTTCACGGTCGACGCCACGCCCCCGGCTGCGCCGGTGGTCAACCCGGTCGAGGCCCTGTCCTCGAACCGGACGCCGACGATCTCGGGCACGGCGGAAGCCGGTTCGACGGTAAGGGTCCTCATCGACTACATTACGGTCGGCACCGTCATCGCAACCGACGGAATCTGGAGCTACACCTCGGCCGCCCTGGCGGACGGCGTTCACTCGGTGGTGACGCAGGCGACCGATGCGGCGGGCAACGTCTCGCTTGGCTCGGCGGTGATCAGCTTCACCATCGACGCCACGGCCCCGGCCGCGCCGGTGATCGCCCCGATCGAGGCCCTGTCCTCGAACCGGACCCCGACCATCACGGGCACGGCGGAAGCCGGCGCGACGGTGACCCTCACCGTTG
>JAEZIH010000093.1 GCA_023416055.1 Pseudomonadota bacterium
GCCTGCACGGTCAGAACCTGGCCTCGGTCCGGCCCGGCGTGGAGATCCAGACCTATCGCCAGCCGGTCGGGGTGTTCGGCCTGATCACGCCGTGGAACTTCCCCATCGCCATCCCGGCGTGGAAGGCGGCGCCGGCTCTGGCCTTCGGCAACACGGTGGTGCTCAAGCCCGCCGGGCCGACTCCTGCCACGGCCGAGGCCCTGGTCGCCATCCTGCACGAGGCCGGCCTGCCCGCCGGCGTGCTGAACCTCATCATCGGTCGCGGCCGGGTGGGGCAGGCGATCGTCGACCACCCCGATGTGGCCGGCCTGTCCTTCACCGGCTCGCAGGGCGTCGGCGCCGGCGTAGCCGCGGGCGCGGCGAAGCGCCAGGCGCGGGTGCAGCTGGAGATGGGCGGCAAGAACCCCCTGCTCGTCCTCGACGACGCCGATCTGGACCGCGCCGTGATGATCGCCCTGGACGGCTGCTTCTACGCCACCGGCCAGCGCTGCACCGCCTCCAGCCGGCTGATCGTGCAGGACGGCATCCACGACCGCTTCGTGGCGGCCCTCGCCGAGAAGGTCGCCGCCCTGCGCGTCGGCCCGTCGCTGGACCCGAACACCCAGATCGGACCCGCCGTCAGCGAGGACCAGCGCGAGACCTCGTACCGCTATGTCGACATCGCCCGGAAGGAGGGCGGCCGCATCGTCGCCGGCGGCGAGCGGCTGAGCCTCGACACGCCCGGCTGGTACGTCCAGCCGACCCTGATCGCCGACACCGATCGGGCCGGCCGCATCAACACCGAGGAGGTCTTCGGCCCGGTCGCCTCGACCATCCGGGTCAAGGACTTCGAACAGGCGCTGGAGATCGCCAACGGCGTCGAGTTCGGCCTGTCGGCCGGCATCGTCACCAGCTCCCTGAAGCACGCGCGGGAGTTCCAGCGGCGGGCGAAGGCGGGAATGACCATGGTCAACCTGCCGACCGCCGGGGTCGATTATCACGTGCCCTTCGGCGGCACGAAGTCGTCCAGCTACGGCCCGCGCGAGCAGGGCTTCGCAGCGGTCGAGTTCTTCACCCAGACAAAGACGGCCTACACGGCCGTCTGACGCGCGGATGAACCCTCCGGCCCTTGCCGGCGTTGACCGACCAAAGGGAGACAGCCATGGGCATGACGGATCAAGTGACCCGCCGGGTCGAGACCACCCCTGAGCGCGAGGACGACCTCGCCGACGTCGAGCTGGTCATCCGACGCGCGCGCGCCGGCGACCTGACCGAGAACGAAGCCTTCGAGGACATCGAACGCATCGTCCGTCGGCGCGACCCGATCGAGGTCTACCAGAAGTCCTGGGGCTAGGGTCGGGTCAGCACGGCCCCGACGACGGCGATCCGTTCGGCCTCGCGGTAGGCCTCGTCGGCCAGCATGCCGCCGAACACGTCGGGATCGATCTCCTCGTAGTCCAGCGACAGGCCGCGTGTGCTCGCCAGTTCGGCAAGGGCCGCGCGCACGCCGTCGCGTCCTTCGACGATGGCGCTGCCGGTATAGAGCAGGAAGCGCCCGCCAGGCGTCAGCCGCTCCACGCCCGCCTTCGCCCATTCCAGGGAAAGGGCGGCGCCCAGCTGGTCCCCGCCGTCGCGATAGGTGCGGCCGCCTTCGCCGGCGATATAGGGCGGATTGGCGACAATGAGATCGAACCGCTCCGGCTCTGCCGGCAGGCCGCTCGCCTCGACCAGCTCCACGGCCAGGGCCGCATGCGCCAGGTTGACCCGCGCCAGCTCCAGCGCGCGCGGATTGACGTCGGTCGCCAGCACCCGCGCGCCCGGACACGCGGCCGCCAGCGTCGCCGCCCCGACCCCTGCGCCGACGCCGACATCCAGAATGACGCCCGTGGCGGCGCGCCCCGCCAGCGCCTGCCGGATGAAGCGGGCGAAACGGTAGCTGTCAGGGCCGAGGAAGACGGCGTCCCTGTCATCGCCCGGCGCCGAATGCACGAACAGCCGGCCGTCGACCGAACTGACCCGGATGCCGAGACGCAGGCCGCCGCCCGTCTCCCGGATGGCGTCCGCGCGGCGGACGAGGTCCATCAGGTCCGGGGGCAACTGATCCGCCGTGAACCGGCGGTTCCAGCCGAAGACGTCGCGCAGCAGGTCATCCCCGCCGGCCGGCCGCCGCCGGCGCACCAGGGCGTGGGTGGCCGGGGTCGGGGTGACGAAGTCGTAGTCCAGCGCCTGCAGCCGCCCCAGCAGCTCCAGCAGGGCGGCGGACCGCGCATCGACGGGCGGGCGGGCGACGAGGGCGTCCATCAGGCGGACTTCAGCACCTGTTCAGCGCCCCACAGCCGCTCGCGGTAGGCCTCGAAGCAGCGCTGACCGGCCCGCAGCCGCATGATCGCGCCCTCGGCGAGGCTGCGGATGACCTCCGGCTGCTCGGCCGCCAGCGGCCGCAGCACCTCCTCGTTCCACGTCCGCGAATGCTCGACATCGAGGGTGGCGTGCAGGGCGAAATACTTGCGCTCGGCCCCGACCCCCAGCCGCTTCAGGCCGGCCGCGACATGAGCCGCCCGCCAGGGCGCGGTCAGCTCCACCGCGCCGAGGGCTCCCAACGCGTGGTAGGCGTACCGGCGGGTGGTCGAGAAGGCGACCAGGGTGTTGCCCAGGGCCAGCGACGGCCAGACCGTATCCTCGATGGTCGGCTCCAGCTCCAGCGCCCTGGCCAGCTTGTCCAGCATCGGGCCGTGCATGCCGCCCTCGTTGCCGCGGCCCATCTCGTCCCAGTAGTTCCGGGCCAGCTCCAGCTTGGGCCGGGTCGGCATCTTCACCTGGGCGTAGGCGACCAGGTCCTCGAAGCCCGCCTCTCCGGCGACCTCCTGCAGCAGGAACCACCGCATCTCCTCCATCGAGGCGGACTCGGCCAGCCACGGGAACAGCGGATCGTTCTCGCCGGGGCCGTGGCCCTTGAGGTTCTCGAACCAGGCGATGAAGCCCTCGACGTCCTGCGGCAGGTCCTGAAGCCATGGCGCTGCGTCGGCGCGCATGCGCTCGACAAAGGCGCCTTCCAGAAGCGTCATCTCCGCGTCCTCGCGGGCGTGATCCTGCCAGCCGCCGTAAGGAATCCCGGGGGCGAGGCGCCGGTTGTTCCAGCGCGCAAGGGCGCGATGAAAGGTCGCCGGATCGGCGACATCGTTCAGAACAGGCATGCTTAGGGCTCCGGCGGACATCATCACCTCCTTGGAGATGGCGGGCCGGGAATACGCGTCGGGGCGGCCGGGGTTCCCTCAGGACAAGTGATTGTTACGCCGCAACTTCTGTCGCCTTCCGGACAATGGAACACCTTGGTCTGTTTGGCATTTCGGGACTCTCTCTCCCTCGAGGACCAAGATGAACCACTCCGGTTATCACTGGACGATCCGCCCGTCCGACCACGACTGGCTGTGGGAGGTGCGCGAGCGCGAGGGCGGTCAGCTGTCCTCAGCCGGCCGGGCGCCGTCCCGCGCTGTCGCCGCCGCCATGGTGGTGCGCGCCCTCGCCCGGGGGGTCACCGCCCCCGAGCCGCTCCGCGCCGCCGCCTGAGCCCGGAAATTCGCCCCATGCGCATTCTCGAACACGGGGTCTACCGCGGACCCCATCTCTACAGTCACCGTCCCATGGTCCGCATCCAGGTCGACCTGGGGGCGCTGGAGGACTGGCCGACCGATCGTCTGCCCGGCTTCCCGGAAGCCCTGCTGGCCGTCCTGCCCACCCTGCACAACCACAACTGCAGCCGCGGCCATCCCGGCGGCTTCGTGGAGCGGCTGCACGAAGGCACCTGGCTTGGCCACGTGGTCGAACACGTCGCTCTCGAACTCCAGTCGCTGGCGGGCGCGTCGAGGACGCGCGGCAAGACCCGCTCGGTCAAGGGCCGGCCCGGCGTCTACAACGTCATGTTCGCCTATGATGACGAGGAGACCGGCCTGCTGGCCGGCCGCCTGGCCTTCCAGATCGTCGACGCCCTGCTGCCGGCGGAGCTGAGCGGGCTGGAGGGCGCCGAGCGCCTGACCCGCGGCCGCGACGACCTGTCCGGCGTCGTCACCGTCGAGGCCGCCCTGCCGATCCTGATCGCATCCCGGCGCCGGAACTCGCTCGGCCCAAGCACCCAGGCCCTGGTCGACGCCGCCCGCCGTCGGGGCATTCCGGTCACCCGGCTGGACGAGCGCAGCCTGATCCAGCTGGGCTGGGGGTCGCGCCAGCGCCGCCTCCGGGCCAGCGTCACCGACCGCACAGGGCTGGTCGCCGCCGAACTGGCCGGCGACAAGGACCAGACCAAGGCCCTGCTGGCCGCCGTCGGCTGCCCCGTCGCCCCCGGCGTGGTGGTGCGCACCGCCGAGGAGGCGGTGTCCCGCTCGAAGGGGCTGAAGCGCCCGGTCGTGGTCAAGCCGCTGGACGGCAACCACGGGCGCGGCGTCATCACCGGCCTGCGCACCGACGCCGAGATCATCGCCGCCTTCGCCCTCGCGGCTCCGCACAGCCGCCGCGTGGTGGTCGAGGAGCAGCTGCCCGGCAACGACCACCGCATCCTGGTCGTCGACGGCCGGGTCGTCGCCGTGGCCGAGCGGGTGCCGGCCCACGTCGTGGGCGACGGCGATCGCTCCATCATCCAGCTGGTCGATGAGTTGAACGCCGACCCGCGCCGCGGCGACGGGCACGAGAACCTGCTCACCCGCATCCGCCTCGATCAGGCCGCTTCGGACATTCTGGAGCGTCAGGGCCTGACCGTCGACAGCGTCCCGGAACCCGGCCAGCGGGTCCTGCTGCGCACCACCGCCAACCTCTCGTCTGGCGGCGAGGCCGTCGACCGCACCGAGGTCATCCACCCCGACAACGCCGCCATCGCCCGCCGTGCGGCGCTGGCGGTCGGGCTCGACGTGGCCGGCATCGACCTGCTTGCGCCTGACATCACCCGTTCGGTGCGCGAGACCGGCGGCGGCATCGTCGAGGTCAACGCCGCGCCAGGCCTGCGCATGCATCTGGCGCCCTCGGAAGGTCAGGCGCGGGACGTGGCCGAGCCGATCATCGACATGATGTTCCCGCGCGGCTCGCGCGCCCGCATCCCGGTGCTGGCCGTCACCGGGACCAACGGCAAGTCGACCGTCGGCCGCATGGTGCAGTCCATCCTCCGCCGGGACGGCCGGACCGTTGGCTTGACCAACACCAGCGGCGTCTACGTCGACGACGAATGCCTCGTCCGCGGCGACGCCAGCGGACCGAAGAGCGCCCGCATGCTGCTGCGCGACCCGACGGTCGACGCGGTGGTTCTCGAGTGCGCCCGGGGCGGCATCCTGCGCGAAGGCCTGGCCTTCGACCGCTGCGACGTGGGGGCCGTGCTGAACGTCCAGCCGGACCATCTCGGGCTGAAGGGGATCAACACCCTGGAGGACCTCGCCGCCGTCAAGTCGGTGGTCGCCGAGTCCGTCTCCCGGCGAGGCGTCAGCGTGCTCAACGCCGACGATCCCCTGACCCTGCGCATGGCCCGCCATGCCGGCGGACGGGTCTGCTGGTTCTCGATGCGCGGGGGCCTGGAGACTCCGGGCTTCCTGCTCAAACACGTCGGCGAAGGCGGACTGGCGGTGCTGTACGACCCGCTGTCGGGCGACATCACCCTTCATGACCGCGGAGAGGAGACCCCGGTCTGCAACTCCAGGGCGATCCCCGCGACCATGGGCGGGACGGTGCTCTTCAACATCCAGAACGCGCTGGCCGCCGCGGCCATGGCCTATGGCGTGGGCGTCGCCCCGGCGACCATCGCCTCGGCCCTGTCCGGCTTCGCCTCGACCTTCGAGCAGAACCCCGGCCGCATGAACGTTCACGACGGCCATGGCTTCCGGGTCATCCTCGACTACGCCCACAATCCCGACGCCCTGCGCGCCCTGGGAAGGGCGGTGTCCGCGCTTCGCCCCGCGGCCGGCCGCACCATCGCCATGCTCAGCATCCCCGGCGACCGCCGCGACGCCGAGATCCGGGCGATGGGCGAGATCGGGGGCGAGTTCTTCGACTGCCTGGTCTTCCGCGAGACGCCCGACAATCGCGGCCGCCCCAGCGGCGAGGTCATCCGCCTGATGAGCGAGGGCGCAGCCGCCGCCGCCTGCGATCCGTGCCGGATCACCGGAGTGCACCGGGAGGAGGAAGCCGTCGAGGCCTGCCTGCGCATGGCCCGTCCCGGCGACCTGGTCGTCCTGACCCCGACACGGGTCGAGGAGGTCTGGCGCCAGGTGCTCGAATTCCGTCCTGCGGCCGCCGGCGACGGCGCGCCCGAAGGCCTTCTGCTGGAGCCTCCCCATGGCTGACGGTCCCCTCATCATCATCGGCGGCCACGAGGACAAGGAAGGGGAGCGCGTCATCCTGAAGGAGGTGGCCAGCCGGCTGAACGGCGGGCGGCTGGTCATCGCCACCGTCGCCTCGCACCAGCCTGACGGCTATTTCGACGCCTACAGGAAGGCCTTCTCCGGCATCGGCGTGGAGGATCTGGTCGAGCTCTACGTGGAGGACCGCGCCGAGAGCCTCGACGACCGCACCCTGGCCTGCCTCGACGGCGCCGGCGGAGTGTTCTTCAGCGGCGGCGACCAGCTGCGCATCTCCAGCCA
The DNA here is from genome assembly GCA_023416055.1 of Pseudomonadota bacterium. Classification (GTDB taxonomy): domain Bacteria; phylum Pseudomonadota; class Alphaproteobacteria; order Caulobacterales; family Caulobacteraceae; genus Brevundimonas. Next base: position 6,594 of record JAEZIH010000093.1, read on the forward strand.
GATCGGCGACACGCCGATCGAGCGCCGCATCCGCGAGATGCATCGGGCGGGAGCCGTCATCGCCGGCACCTCGGCCGGGGCCTCGGTGATGAGCGAGACCATGCTGGTCAAGGGCGCCAGCTCGGAGTCCTACCGCATCGGCGAGTTGCACATGGCCCCCGGGCTAGGACTGGTCCGCGACCTGATCATCGACCAGCATTTCGCCGAGCGCGGCCGCTACGGCCGTCTGCTGGGCGCCGTGGCCCACAACCCCCGCCTGCTGGGGGTGGGCATCGATGAGGACACCGCCATCGTCGTCGAAGGCCAGGCCTTCCGCGTCATCGGCAGCGGGGCGGCCTATGTCGTCGACGGCGAGGCCGCGACCCACTCCAACATCGCCGAGGCCGGCGCCGAACAGGCCCTGTCGATGTTCGACGTGCGCATGCATGTGCTGTCCAGCGGCGACTGCTTCGATCTGGACCAGCGCCGACCGACGGCCGGACCGCACGAGGCAGGCTCGCGAGCCCCGCGCCGCCGCGACTAGGCCCGGACGGCCCTCCGTCCGGGCAGACCAGACGGCCTGATCAGGTCGGACGGCCCGGCGGAGACGCGCACGGCGCGCGTCGGATCAACGTCGCCGCTGCGCGCCGCCTCCGCGGCCTCGACCTCCGCGAGGTATTCCTCGACCGGATCGTACAGATCGATCGTCAGGGGCGGGCGCGCCCCGGCCGCGGTCGCCGGGCCCTGATCCGGCGCGTACAGCTCGACCACGGGCGTCAGGGCGCCGCCGCGGAACAGCTCGGCCGCCAGCACGAGCACGAAGGTCAGGGACAGCGCCAGAAAGCCCTTCACCGCCCCGTCTCCCGTGGAGCCGCCCCGGCCACCCGCGCGTAGAGGCGGCCGGACGCAGCGGTCACTTCGGCTGCGAACTCCCGGGCCGCGGCCAGGGTCTCGCCCGCGGCTTCCGGGGTCATCCACGTCTGCAGGTCGGACGGCCGGCAAGCGGCGGCGCCGTCGGCCGCGCAGGCGACGGACTTCCCCGCTGTCGTGTCCGGGGAAACCACTCCAGCCGTCAGAACGGCGAGGCCGGCGACCGCGCCCAGTTTCAGCGTGCCTGTTATGATCCGAACCATACGCACCTCCTCCGCCTTACCGGGCGGGTTCGAGCGCACGGTTGGGGCGTTACTGGCGTCCACCGGCGCCTGAAGAGCTGACCGGCGGCAATCCCCACTGCGGGTCTGAAACGTGAGGGCGCTCTGGATGGTTCGGCCGGCGACCCCCCGCAGTTTTACGGGGGTCGGTCGCGCTACAGTTCGAGCAGGCCGCGGCGCGAGGCCAGGATGACGGCCTGCACCCGGCTGCGCACGCCGAGGGTCCGGCAGGCGTTGGCCAGATGCTCTTCCACGGTGCGCGACGACAGGCCGAGGATGGAGCCGATCTCCCAGGCCGTCTTGCCGTCCCGCACCCAGCGCAGGCACTCGACCTGCCGGGCGGTCAGCACCGGCGTCGTAACCGGGCCGGCCCGGCCCAGCAGGTCGAAGCCGGCGAATCCGTAATGCAGCGACAGCAGGTGCACGGCCGTCAGGGCCTCCGGGTCGCGCGTGTCGAAGCCCCCGCCCGCCAGGCTGACCGCGCAGGTCCCCCCGTCCCGGTTGTCGATCGCCACGATATGGCCGTGGGTGAAGGAGAACTGCCTGAGCTCGTCGAAGATCACCCTCTGGCCCGGCCGAAGCGGTTGGCGCTGGATGTCGTCCCAGGTCATGGGGCGCGGCCCGGCGGCGGCCCCCACCGGACAGCGCCGGCTCCAGCTGCGCTCCTCGTAGTGGCGGCACCAGGGATGGTCGATGTCGCCGAACAGCAGATCGACGTCGGCGCCCGAGGCGTGGCGCCTGCTGTGGATGCCCAGCGCCAGGTGGAAGCCGAGCCGCGCGAACTCCACCCGGGTCAGCGCCTGCAACTCGACCAGGTCGCCCGCCTCATGGGCAGCAGCGACCACGTCAAAGGCGCGGCGCGCCACATCTCCTGCCTGCGGGTTGTTGTCGAATGAGAGGGGCAAACCCGTTCCCCGCAACCAAGGGGCGGGGAAAATTAACCATTCAGGCGAACGAGGCAACCTCAGCGGGACGCCGGGCCGTTCACGACTGGTCAAACGACGGTGATGTCGGGAAGAGAATGGCGCGCCCGAAAGGATTCGAACCTCTGACCCCCAGATTCGTAGTCTGGTGCTCTATCCAGCTGAGCTACGGGCGCGCATGGCCGCGAACGGCGAGGGCGGGTCTGTAGCGGACGGGAAACGGGGTGGCAAGAGCCGGGCGACGGCTTTCGTGCGGTGATTTCACGGCCGGGGGTTTCGTACCGGCGACGGGCGGGGCAGGTTGCGGCCCTCCTCGCCCGCCGCCCGCCGGATGAC
>JAEZIH010000202.1 GCA_023416055.1 Pseudomonadota bacterium
ACGCGGACCTTGGTGGGGAATGGCGAGCGGGCGCACGGGCCGCGCCGCAGCCGGCAGGCGGTCGCGCACCGCTTGCGAGGATGCGCTGGCGCCTGCGCGTCCGCATGCCAGGCCAGTTCGCGCCAGCGGGCGGAGAACCAGTGACGTGTGTCCTGCGGACCGATCGCACTTCCGACCGGCCATCACATCACCGCCCCCGATGTCCGGCTGCGTCTCCGCGTCGCGGACCTGGCAGCCAGAAACAGAAAAGGGCGCCGGAGCGCCCTTTTCCACACCAGACCCCTGCGGGCCTCAGAGCGCCTTGGCAGCTTCCACCACCGCATCGGTGGTGATGTTGAAGTACTTGTACAGCTCGCCGGCCGGGGCCGAAGCACCGAAACGGTCCAGGCCGATGACCGCGCCGTCCAGGCCCACGTACTTGCGCCAGAAGTCGGTGATGCCGGCCTCCACCGCCACGCGCTTGCGCACGGCCTTCGGCAGCACCGACTCGCGGTAGGCCGCGTCCTGGCGGTCGAACACGTCGGTGGACGGCATCGACACCACGCGCGTCTTCAGCCCTGCCGCATCCAGCTGCGCCTTGGCCTCCATCGCCAGCGAGACCTCCGAGCCGGTGCCCATCAGGATCACGTCGGGGTTGCCGCCCTCGGCATCGGCCAGCACGTAGCCACCGCGCTCGATCAGCTTCACCTGCTCGGCGCTGCGCGCCTGGTGCGGCAGGTTCTGGCGGCTGAACACCAGCACGCTGGGACCGTCCTTGCGCACGATCGCCGCCTTCCACGCCACCGCCGACTCGACCGCATCGCACGGACGCCACACGTCGTTGTTGGGGATGTAGCGCAGCGAGGCCAGGTGCTCGACCGGCTGGTGGGTCGGGCCGTCCTCGCCCAGGCCGATGGAGTCGTGGGTGTAGACATGGATCACGTGCGCCGGGATCAGCGCGCTCATGCGCAGCGCGTTGCGGGCGTAGTCGCTGAACACCAGGAAGGTGGCGTCGAACGGCAGGAAGCCGCCGTGCAGGGCGATGCCGTTGGCGATGGCGCTCATGCCGAACTCGCGCACGCCGTAGTGCACGTAGTTGGCGTCGCGGTCCACCGCGGTCACAGACTTGCTGGCCTTCCACTGGGTCAGGTTGGACGGGGCCAGGTCGGCCGAGCCGCCGACCAGTTCCGGCAGCAGCGGCGCGAAGGCGGAGATGGCGTTCTGCGAGGCCTTGCGCGAGGCGATGGTCGCGCCCTCTTCCTGCACCTTGGCGATGAAGGCGTCGGCCTGGGCGACGAAGTCCTCCGGCAGCTCGCCGCGCGAACGGCGCACCAGCTCGGCGGCCTCGGCCGGGAACTGCGCGGCGTACTTGTCGAACAGCTGCTCCCACTCGGCCTGGCGCAGCTGGCCGGCGCCGTTGGCGCGCCAGCCCTCGTAGATCTCCTGCGGCACTTCGAAGGCCGCGTGCGGCCAGTCCAGCGCCTTGCGGGTGGCCTCGATCTCGTCCTTGCCCAGCGGGGCGCCGTGCGACTCCTCCTTGCCGGACTTGTTCGGCGAACCGAAGCCGATGGTGGTCTTGCAGCAGATCAGGGTGGGCTTGTCCTCCACCGACAGGGCCTGCTCGATGGCGGCCTTGATCGATTCCGGGTCATGGCCATCGACGCCGCGCACCACATGCCAGCCGTAGGCCTCGAAACGGGCCGGGGTGTCGTCGGTGAACCAGTCGTGCACCTCGCCGTCGATGGAGATGCCGTTGTCGTCCCAGAACGCGGTCAGCTTGCCCAGGCCCCAGGTGCCGGCCAGCGAGGCGGCCTCGTGCGAGACGCCTTCCATCAGGCAGCCGTCGCCCATGAACACCCAGGTGCGGTGGTCGACCACTTCGTACTCGGGGCGGTTGAAGCGCTGCGCGAGCAGCTTCTCGGCCAGCGCGAAACCGACCGCGTTGGCCAGGCCCTGGCCCAGCGGACCGGTCGTGGTCTCGATGCCGGGGGTCTCGTAGCGCTCCGGATGGCCGGCGGTCTTGCTGTGCAGCTGGCGGAAGCGCTTGAGCTCCTCGATCGGCAGGTCGTAACCGGCCAGGTGCAGCAGGGCGTAGTGCAGCATCGAGCCGTGGCCGTTGGACAGCACGAAGCGGTCGCGGTTGAACCAGTCCGGGTTGGACGGGTTATGGCGCAGGTAGTCGTTCCACAGCACCTCGGCGATGTCGGCCATGCCCATCGGCATGCCCGGGTGCCCGGACTTGGCAGCTTCCACCGCGTCGGCGGCGAGGAAGCGGATGGCATTGGCAAGCTGGCGGCGGGTCGGCTTCGTCATGTGGGGCTTCGGCTTCTTCGATGGCATCCGCGGGAATGCGGCCGGCCATTGTCCCATCCCTTGCCCGTCCTGTCCTGCCGCAAGCCGTTGATTTGCGGCTATTCGGGCCGTCGCTGCGCGGATTATCGCGCCGGGGACGTGCCCGCCAAGGTTTTGCCTGAAACGGTCACCCCGGCACGCCTGCACCCTGCGCCGGCGTATCGATCCGGTCATCCCCGGCCGGCTCGCCGGCGGCCACCAGCGCGGCCAGGGTCAGGTCGCCGCTGACGTTGATGGTGGTGCGGCACATGTCCAGGAAATGGTTGACGCCCAGGATCAGGCCGATGCCGATCGGGTCCACGCCGACCATGGCGCAGATCAGCGCCACCACTGGAAGCGAGCCGGAGGGCACGCCGGCGGTGCCGATGCCGCCGAGGATGCAGACCAGCATGACCACCACCTGCTGTCCCAGGCTCAGCTCCACGCCGAAGAACTGGGCCAGGAAGATCACGGTCACGCCCTCGAACAGCGCGGTGCCGTTCGGGTTGGCGGTGGCACCTACGGTCAGGACGAAGCGCGAGACGCGGTGTGGCAGGCCCATGTCGTCGGCCACGCGCAACGCGGTCGGCAGGGTGGCGTTGCTGGAGGCGGTGGAGAACGCCATCACCGCCGCCTCCTGGATGCCGCGGAAGAAGGCCAGCGGCGAATAGCCGGCCAGGCGCACGGCGATCGAATAGGTCACGAACATGTGCAGCGCCAGCGCCAGCACCACCACGCCGACGTACGCTCCCAGCCGCAGCAGCAGGTCGAAGCCGAAGATCGCGGCGAGGTTGAACATGAAGCAGAACACCGCGTACGGCGCCAGCCGGATCACCAGCCCGATCAGGGTCATGGAGATCTCGAAGATGCCCTCGATGCCGCGGCGCAGCGTGTCCACCTTGCGGTCGTCGGTCAGCACCATGCCCACGCCGAACATCACCGCGAAGAACATCAGCGCCAGGATCGAGCCGTTGTCGGAAGCGGCCTGGATGACGTTGCTGGGCACGATCGAAAGCACCATGTCGATGCCGCGCGGCTGGCTCTCGATGCTGGCGACGATGTCGCGGCTGCGCTCGGCGTTCTGCACCAGCAGCTGCGAGGCCAGCGTCGGGTCCACGCCCGCGCCCGGACGCAGCACGTTCACCAGCAGCAGGCCGAGCAGTACCGCCGCGCCGGAAAGCACCACGGTATAGGCC
>JAEZIH010000149.1 GCA_023416055.1 Pseudomonadota bacterium
GCCGGGACGGTATCCGAAGACGCCGTCATCGATCAGTAATCATAGCCGATGCGCACGCCGACCGTGCGGGGACGCAGGCGGCCGTAACGGCTGTCGAGGAAGGCCTCGGGGTGGACGTAGTTGACCGAGTCGTCGTCGAAGAGGTTTTCCACATAGGCCCCCACTGTGAACTGGTCGAAGGCGAAGGCCACGTTGGCGTTCACGAACGTATACTTGTCCGTGTAGTCGTACGTCGGCAGCGGCACGAGGGGTTGACCCGGAGTATTCGGGAAGGCGTTCGGGAAATCGCCCACGTGCGAGATCGCGATCGAGGCGTTGCCCGTCACGCCCGCCGTCGGCTGCCATTCGTAGTTGATGCGCAGCGAGCCCGAGAACTCCGGCCCGGCCAGCTGGGCGCCCAGGACGGCGCCCGAGATCGCCGCTTCCTGGGCCGTCAGGTCGTCAACCTCGGAGTGGTTCCAGGCGCCGTTGAGGGCCACGGTCCAGCCGTCGGCCGGCAGGGCGACGAGCGCGAGCTCGATCCCCTTGCTGGTGGCGCCGCCGATGTTGGTGGCGAACTGGACGGAGTCCGAGACCCGGTTGGCCTGCACCTGGATGTCGTTCCAGTCGATCCAGTAGAGGGCGGCGTCGGCGAACAGGCGGCCGTTGAAGAAGCGGCCCTTCACCCCGACCTCGTAGTTGATCAGCTCATCCGAGGTCGCGCCGTATGGGATGATGATGTCCGTCGGATCAAGGGGGCTGGGATCCCCCGCGCGGGCATTGACGATCGGCGGGCGGAAGCCGGTGGACACGGCGGCGTAGGTGGTCACCGCCGGCGTCGGCCGCCACGAGGCGCTGAAGCGGTACGAGGGGCCTTCCTCCTCGGCCTTCACGCCGACGGCCGCGGGCACCGGCGTGAGGGTCAGCGGGCCGGGGTTGGGGAAGCCGAGGATGGTGGCGATCCAGGCGCGGGTCAGATAGTCCGAGTTGTAGCCGCCGTCCTCGGTGAAGCCCTGGGCGTCGGTCGAGCCGTAGCGCAGTCCGCCGGTGACCCAGAAGTCAGGCGTGAAGCGATAGGTCAGCTGGCCGAAGGCCGCGATCTCGTGGCTGATGAAGTGCGAGCCGAAGCGCAGGTAGTATTCGTCCGGCAGGCCGGTGAAGCCCTGTGCGGCGAGGAAGGCCTGGCTGGAGCGGTAGTTGTAGTCCACGTCCCGGCGCTTGCGATGGTAGAAGCCGCCCACGGACCAGTCGAACTTGCCGCCGGGGTCGGAGACCAGCCGCAGCTCCTGCACGAAGGTGTCGTCCCAGGCGTCCGCGTCGAGCGCGAAGGGGAAGGCCTGGGCGTAGGTGCCGGCGAGGTCCACGTAGAACAGGCCGGTGTAGTCGGACTTGGTGGTCGAACTGGTCAGGCGGGCGCCGTCGAACTGGTATTCGAAGGTCGCATTGTAGTTGGCCATGTCGCTCTGGAAGAGATCCGGCCGGTCGGTGAGGCGGACGAAGGTCCCCAGCGCCGGATTGGTCATCGAACCGTCGTGGGGATTGGATATCTCCCGCGAATAGGTCAGCCGCGCCGAAAAGCGATCGGTGGGCTCCCATTGCAGGATGGCGCGGCCGCCGTACTGCACCAGGGTGTTGGCGTCCTCGATGCCGGTCCCGATGTTGTCGACCCAGCCTTCCTCGTTCCGGGAGAAGCCGACCACGCGGAGGGCGAGCTCGTTCTCGATCAGCGGGACGTTGACCATCGCGTGGTACCGCTGGCGCAGGCCGCCCTCGTTCATCACGCCGAGGTCCACCAGGGCGGAGGCGTCGAAGCGGTTCGGATCCGGGTCGTGGGTCAGAATGCGCAGGGCGCCGGCCAGGGAGCCCGAACCGAACAGGGTGCCCTGCGGCCCGCGAAGGAATTCAATCCGCTCCACGTCGTAGAGGGTCGGGTCAAGGATGGTCGAGTTGCCGTTGGACGAGATCGGCAGTTCGTCCAGATAGATGGCCACCGTGCTCTGCAGGTTGGCGCCGTAGCCGTTGGTGGCGATGCCGCGGGCGGTGAAGTTGTTGAAGTTCGCCGAGGCCCGGTTCAGGACCACGCCGGGCGTGGCTGTGGCGAGGCCGTCGTAGTTGGCGATGCCGCGCTCGTTCAGGTCCTCCTGCGAGAGGGTGGTGATGCTGACCGGCACGTCCTGGATCCGCTCCTCGCGGCGGGTGGCGGTGACGATCACCTCGTCCAGGGTGTCGGTCCTGCGTTCCTGTTGTTCCCGTCGGTCTGCGGATTGCTGGTCCTGCGCCTGAGCCTGGACCGGAGCCATAACCGCCGCCTGTGCGAGCAGGCAGGCGGACGCGAGCAGTATCGCCCTCATCTCAATTCCCTCCCAATGCGTGGATCGTGATGTCCGCGCTTGCATGGAGGAGGACACGAGCCCGGACGCTTGTCAACATTCGCTCTCGTGTGTGTGAATATCTGCGATATGGAAAACCGGGGCGGCCGGGTCCACGGTCGCGGCCGCCGCTTGCCCCTTGAGCCCGTCGTCCGGCTGTTCCATGGATGGGCGCAGAGGGGTGAGAGATGAAGCACGAACAGACCGCGGACCTGCCTTACCTGCGCAAGGTCGTCGGGGCCTCGATGGCCGGGACGGTGGTCGAGTGGTACGAGTTCTTCCTCTACGGCACCGCCGCCACCCTGGTGTTCGGCCAGCTGTTCTTTCCCAAGACGGGCAATGAGCTGGACGGCATCATCGCCGCCTTCGCCACCTATGCGGTGGGCTTCATCGCCCGGCCGCTGGGCGGGGTGGTGTTCGGACATTTCGGCGATCGGCTGGGTCGGAAGTCGCTGCTGCAATTCAGCCTGCTGCTGATCGGCGGCTCCACCTTCCTGATGGGCTGCCTGCCCAGCTTCAACTCGATCGGCTACTGGGCGCCGGCGCTGCTGGTTTCGCTGCGCTTCATCCAGGGCTTCGCCCTGGGCGGGGAGTGGGGCGGGGCGGTTCTGCTGGTCACCGAGCACAGCCCGAACCGCAGCCGGGGTTTCTGGGGCAGCTTCCCCCAGGCGGCCGTGCCGATCGGCAACCTGCTGGCCACGGTGGTGCTGCTGGCCCTGTCGGCCCTGCTGAGCGATGAGGCCTTCATGTCATGGGGCTGGCGGATCGGCTTCTGGCTGTCCGTCGTGATCATCGCCATCGGCTACTACATCCGCACCCAGGTCACGGACTCGCCGATCTTCAAGGCGGCGCGGGAGGAGGCCGAGAAGAAGGCCGCGGCGGGCTACGGCCTGACGGAGGTCTTCCGTCGCCAGCCCCGCAGCGTCTTCAACGCCATGGCGCTGAGGTTCGGCGAGAACATCCTCTACTACATGGTGGTCACCTTCTCGATCACCTACCTGCACCACCGCGAGGTGGACACCACGCGCATTCTTGCGCTGCTGTTCCTCGCCCACATCCTGCACGTCATCGTCATCCCCGTCGTCGGGGCGGCGGCCGACCGGATAGGGCGGCGGCCGGTCTATATCGCGGGGGCGGCCCTGACCCTTGTCTGGCCGTTCGCAGCCTTCCCGATGTTCGATACCGGCGGCACGTGGATGATCCTCGGCGCCATCATGCTGGGGCTGGCGGTGCACGGACTGATGTATGCGGCGCAGCCGGCGATCATGAGCGAGATGTTCCCCACCCGGGTGCGCTATTCCGGGGTTTCGCTCGGCTATCAGGTGACCGCCATCGTGGCCGGGTCGTGGGCCCCCCTGATCGGGACGGCGCTGCTGCGCGGCTGGGATTCCTGGGTTCCGATCGCCTGGTACGTGCTGGCGTCGGGCCTCGTCAGCCTGGTGGCGGCGCTGTTCATGCGCGAAACCAGGGGAGTTTCGCTGGCCGAGATCGACAAGGCCGATCTGCGTCGGCTCGAAGAGGCCGAACCCACCCGGGGCTGAAGTCTTACCGCGAGTTCATCGCGCCGCCTCATTGCTGACTTGATCCGCTACAAGTGTGGCGCTACAGATGTAGTGGCCAGAGTGGAGGGTGACGTCATGATCGAGTCCTTGCCGCGCCGCGAGCGCGAGGTGTTCGAAACCCTGTGTCGCCTCGGGTCGGGCACCACCAGCGCCGTCCGGGCCGCCATGGGCGGCTCGCTCAGCGATTCGGCCGTCCGCACCCTGCTGGCCCGGCTGGAGGCCAAGGGCCTCGTGGCGCGGGAGAGCGGCGCCGAGGGCGTCCTCTACCGGCCCGCGCCGCGGCGCGAGAGCCTTGCGGTCAGCGCCCTGCGGCGGACCGTGGACACCTTCTTCGCCGGCTCGGCGGCCGGCGCCGCCACGGCCCTGCTGGGTCTCACCCAGAAGCTGAAGCCCGAGGAGCTTGAAGCGCTGGAGCGCGCCATCGAGGAAGCGCGGGAGCGGGGGTCGTGAGCCTGGAGCTGATCCTCGAAATTCTCGCCAAGACCAGCGTCGTCGCCGGCGCGGGCCTGCTGCTGTCGATCCTGCCGGGGTTCCGGCCGGCCGATCGGGCGGATGTTCTGAGGGCGGCGGTCTGCGCCCTGCTGCTGCTGCCGCTGCTGGCCTTGCTCCTGCCCTCCATCCAGCTGGCCCTGTTGCCGGACAAGCCGGCCGCGGCCGCCGCCATCGCGCCGGTGGTGTGGCAGGGGTCGGTGTCGCCGGTCGAGGGCGTGTCCCTGTCCAGCACCCTGCGTCCGCCCACGGGGCTGGAGGCCCTCGTCCTGTTCTGGATCGCCGGCGCCGCCGGTGTGATCGGCCGTTTCCTTCTCGGCGTCCTGACCCTGTGGCGCTGGACGCGCAACGGCGCTCCGGTCGCGGAGGGTGCGTGGACCCGCGCGCTGGACACCCTGTCGCCGCGTCGCCGTCCGCGTCTGGTGGTCGCGCCGGCTGTCGAGGCGCCGCTCAGCTGGGGCCTGCCGCCGGGCGTGGTGCTGATCGGCCGCAACAGCCTGTCGAAACCCGAGACGGCGGGCGCCGTCCTGGCCCATGAGCTGGCCCACCTGCGTCGCGCGGACTGGCTTTTCCTGGCCTTGTCGCGGCTGGCTCTCGCCCTGTTCTGGTTCAACCCGCTGGTCTGGCTGCTGCACGCCGAGCTGGCGAACCGGAGCGAGGATGCGGCTGACGCCGCGGCCCTCGCGGTGGTGGACCGCAGGACCTACGCCCGCACGCTCGTCGGCCTGGCCGCCGAATTCCGTCAGTCCGCCGCCATCGGCATGGCGGGGGACGCCCAGTCTCTCAGCAAGAGGATAACCCGTATCATGAACGCCCATTCGCCCGCGCGGTCCCGGCCGCTGACGCTCGCCCTCGCCGTCGGCGTCCTCGCCGTCGTCGCCGCCCCGGTCGCGGCGCTGGAGATCACCCAGCGGCCGCCCCGGCCGCCGGCCCCGCCCGCCGTCCC
>JAEZIH010000154.1 GCA_023416055.1 Pseudomonadota bacterium
ACCGCCGCCTCCGCCGCCGCCTCCGGCCGCGCGTGAGTTCGTGGTCTACTTCGACTGGGATCGCTCCGACCTGACGGCTGAAGCCCGCCAGGTGGTCACCCAGGCGGCCAACCACGCCAAGTCGGGCCGCCCGACCCGCATCCTGGTCGTCGGCCACGCCGACACCTCGGGTTCGGCCGCCTACAACGTCGGCCTGTCCAACCGCCGCGCCCGCACCGTTGCGGACGCGCTGGTCGCCCAGGGCGTCAACGGCGGCGTGATCTCGCTGGACGGCAAGGGTGAAACCCAGCTGGCCCGCCCGACCGCCGACGGCGTTCGCGAGCCGCTGAACCGCCGCGCCACCATCAACATCAACTTCTAAGGTTGAGGTTGACCCCCGCCTCCGGCCCACCGGCCGGAGACGGAGGCACGGTAACGAACAGAGCCGCCGGTCCCTCACGGGACCGGCGGTTTTGCTTTGGGCGCGTGTCAGTTTCGCGCGGGCCGACCATCGTCCACAGGCAATCGGTCCACAGTGGTGTGTCTCCCGCGCCCCCCCGGCCGACTGTCATATCCCTGTCACACGAATGTCGTCCCACTTTCCGACGGGGCCCGTAGAGGGAGCGGGATTTCAGCCGGCCACGGCCGGTCATCGGGCGTTCGCGCCCTTTCTTCATCGGGGATAGATGACAATGTCGAACCGCAAACGCGTGTTCTGGGCGACGACCGCCCTATTCAGCGGCCTTCTGGCCGCCGGCGCCGCTTCCGCCCAGTCGTCGGGCACGGTCGCCTCGGAAGCCACGGAAGTGGACACCGTGGTCGTCACCGGCGCGCGCGGCCCGCGCAACATTGACGGCCTTGCGGTCGCCGAGACGGTCGCCAAGACCCGCAACACCATCACGCAGGAGTTCATCGAGACCCAGACCCCGGGTCAGACCATCCTGCAGACCCTGAACCTGACCCCCGGTCTGAGCTTCACCAACACCGACCCCTACGGCTCGTCGGGCGGCAACATCCGCCTGCGCGGCTTCGACGGCGCCCGCGTCTCGCTGACCTTCGACGGCATCCCGCTGAACGACACCGGCAACTATTCGGCCTACACCAACCAGCAGCTCGACCCGGAACTGATCGAACGCGCCGCCATCAACACCGGCTCGACCGACGTCGACAGCCCCACCGCTGCGGCGACCGGCGGCACCATCAACTACACCACCCGTCGCCCGGCCTCGGAGTTCGGCGGCTGGTACCAGGCCTCGTTCGGCTCGTTCGACTATCGCCGCTTCATGGCCCTGATCGACACCGGCGAGTTCGGCCCGTGGGGCACCTCGGCCTGGTTCTCGGTCTCGCGCACCGACTATGACAAGTTCAAGGGCCGCGGCGACCTGCAGAAGACCCAGTTCAACGGCCGCATCTACCAGCCGCTGGGCGACAACGGCGACTTCGTCTCGCTGTCGGGTCACTGGAACGAGAACCGCAACAACAATTACAACGGCCCGAACCTCGGCACCGCCGACGGCTCGATCCTGCCGCAGATCGAAACCGATCCGCGCGGCTGGGACGTCGACTTCAACGACGAGTACCTGCCGTACCCGACCGTGACCGTGGGCGGCGTGACGCACGCGGCCAGCTTCGTTGGCCGCAATGGCGTCGCCGACGTCGATCCGAGCGCCAACAGCAGCTACTGGGGCCTGCGCATCAACCCGTCGAACACGGGCAACATCCGCGGCGCCTCGCGCTTCACTCTCGCTGACGGCCTGATCCTGACCGTCGACCCGTCGTTCTCCTACACCCTCGCCAACGGCGGCACCGGCCAGACCGTGCTGTCGGAAACCGACCGCCTGATCCGCGGCACCTCGGCGACCGGCGGTCTGGACCTGAACGGCGACGGCGACATGCTGGACAGCGTCCGCGTTCACGCCACCAACAACACCAACACCCACCGCTACACCCTGAACACCTCGCTGATCTGGGACCTGAACGACGACCACCGTCTGCGCGCCGCCTATGCGATGGACTTCGGCCGTCACCGCCAGACCGGTCAGTACGGCCGCCTGGATCGCAGCAACCCCTCCGACCCCCGCTTCGTCGACTGGTTCGCCGGCCGTAACGACGTCCAAAACCGCGTCGTCAACCTGGACGGCTACGAGCTGCGCACCCGCGACCGTCTGTCGATCGCCAAGCTGAACCAGCTCTCGCTCGAGTATCGCGGCCAGTTCCTGGACGATGCCCTGACCGTCAACGTCGGCCTGCGCATGCCGTTCTTCGAGCGTGAGCTGAACCAGTTCTGCTACTCGCAGAACGCCTCGTCGAACGTGCTCTGCACCACCGAAGTGCCGAACGCTCCGCTGGCCAACGGCAACGTGACCTTCCCGGGCCGCGGCACCACCCAGTACGTCGCTCCGTACGAGCGCACCGTGAAGTACGACGACGTCCTGCCGAACATCGGCGCCTCGTACCGCTTCGGTGACGGCCACTCGGTCTACGCCAACTATGCCGAGACCCTGTCGGCCCCGCGCACGGACAGCCTGTACATCGTCAGCCGCCAGGCCGACGGTTCGCTGGCCGCTCCGGGCGTGCAGCCGGAAGCCGGCCAGAACTTCGACGTCGGCTACCGCTACGTCTCGTCGACCCTCGTCGGCACGGCGTCGCTGTTCGCCAACAACGAGGACAACCGGATCGTCAACACCTGGGATGAAGACCTGGGCACCTACGTCGACCGTAACGTCGGGGCCGTCGAGCGCTGGGGTGTTGAGGGTTCGGTGGGCTGGTCGCCGGTCGAGCGCCTGAGCATGTACGCCTCGGCGACCTACATGCAGACGGAGCTGCAGGACGACTACGTCTACAGCTTCACCGGCGGCGTCCCGAACATCCTCCCCACCAAGGGCAAGGAACTGGTCGAGACCCCGGAATGGATGCTGGCGGCCCGTGTGAACTACGAGTTCACCAACTGGCTCGAGGCCGGCGTCCAGGCCAAGTACACCGGCGAACGCTGGGTCACCGACGTCAATGACATGAAGGTGGACGGCTTCACCGTGGTCGACGCCAACGTCCGCATCGACCTGGCTCCGTTCGGCTACGACGGCACCTTCATCCAGGTGAACGCCGACAACGTCTTCGACGAGCGCTACTACGCCAACCTCGGCACCCGCGCCTCGGCGACCCCGGGCCAGCTGGGCTACAGCCAGCCGTTCGCTTCGGTCGGCGCTCCGCGCACGATCTCGGCGACCCTGCGGATGGCCTTCTAAGTCCGGACTTCGGTCTGAACTGAACGAAAACGGGGGGCGGTCCGGCGACGGGCCGCCTCTTTCGTTTGCGCCGCGGGGGCTCGAGGGAAGCGCCCAGGCGGGTCACAGATGCGGCCTGTGCGTTGAAGTCAGGGGCGGCCATGTCTATGTGGCGCAGCCGGCCCGAATATCCCTCCCCGAGGACTGATCGACCATGACCCAGCCTGTTCCTGCCGAATGGTCGCCCCATCGCGCGATGTGGGTGGGCTGGCCCAGCCATGGCGAGCTGTGGGAGGAAAACCTCGAGCCGGCCCAGGCGGAGGTTGAAGCCCTCGTGCGCGCCCTGGCCGGGCCCGGCCGGGAACGTGTCAAGCTGCTCGTCGGCAAGCCCGAGGCCTTCGCCGACGCGCGCACGCGGTTCGAAGGGACGCAGAACGTCGAAGTCATCGACGGCCGTTTTGGCGACATCTGGCTGCGCGACACGGGTCCGATCTTCGGCGTCGGATCGGCCCGTGCCGCCGCCTTCCGCTTCAACGGCTGGGGCGGCAAGTACGAGCTGGAGCACGACGACGCGGTGGCGACCCAGATCGGCGAAGCCTCGGGCACGCCGCTGGATCGGCATGACTTCGTGCTTGAGGGCGGGGCGCTGGACCACGACGGCCAAGGCGCCGTCCTTACGACACGCCAGTGCCTGCTCAACCCCAACCGCAACGCCGGCTGGTCCGAGGCGGCGGCCGAGGCGGCGCTTGCCGGCGCCCTCGGCGCCCGTAAGGTGCTGTGGCTCGGGGACGGCCTGCTCAACGACCATACCGATGGCCACGTCGACAACCTGGCCCGCTTCGTCGCGCCGGGCGTGGTGGCCCATCCGGTCGCGTGGGGCCGTGGCGATCCCAACGACGAGGTCTACGCCGAGGTCGCCCGCGCCCTGTCGCAGATGACCGACGCGGAAGGTCGCGCGATCCGCCTGCTGCCGTTGCCGTCGCCCGGCTTTGTCGGCGATGAGGACGAAAAGCCCATCCCCGCCAGCCACATGAACTTCCTGATCGCCAACGGCGCAGTCATCGTCCCGACCTACGGCGACGACCGCGCCGCCCAGCTGGTCTGTGAGGGTCTCGCCACTGTCTTCCCTGACCGTGAGGTCATTCCTCTGCCGTCGATCGCCATCCTGTCCGGCGGCGGATCCTTCCACTGCATCTCCCAGCAGGAGCCCGCGTGATGGCCCGAACGATCTCTGTCGCCGCGATCCAGACGTCGTACGCCTCCGAGGATATGCAGGCGAATATCGACAAGACCATCGGCTTCATCTGCGAGGCTGCGGGGAAGGGCGCGCAGGTGATCCTGCCGTCCGAGCTGTTCCAGGGTCCGTACTTCTGCGTGTCGCAGGAGGAAAAGTGGTTCGGCCACGCCTTCCCGTGGCGCGAACATCCCTGCGTGACGGCGCTGCAGCCGGTCGCCGCCGAGCTTGGCCTCGCCATCCCTGTCTCGATCTTCGAGCGCGAGGGGCATCACTATTTCAACAGCCTGGTCATGCTCGACGCCGACGGCTCGGCCATGGGCGTCTACCGCAAGAGCCACATCCCCGACGGGCCCGGCTATCAGGAGAAGTACTACTTCCGGCCCGGCGACACCGGCTTCAAGGTCTGGAACACCCGCCACGGCCGCATCGGCGTCGGCATTTGCTGGGACCAGTGGTACCCCGAGACCGCTCGCGCCATGATGCTGCAGGGGGCGGACGTCCTCATGTATCCGACCGCGATCGGCTCGGAACCGCATGACAGCGAACTGGACACCGCCGAGCCGTGGCGTCGCGCCATGCAGGGCCACGCAGTCTCCAACGTCGTGCCCGTGGTCGGCGCCAACCGCATTGGCCACGAGGCCCTGTGCGGCGACGGCCAGACCTTCTACGGCTACTCCTTCATCGCCGACCATCGTGGAGATCTGGTCGAGGGCTTCGACCGGACCGAGGAAGGCGTGCTGGTGCACAGCTTCGACCTCGATTTCCTCGACCGCCACCGCGCCGCCTGGGGCTTCTTCCGCGACCGTCGCACCGACCTTTACGCGGCGATCAGCGGCCCCCGGCCGGCATAGGTCCCAGCGCCCGCCGTTCGGCCGCGCAGGCGGGGCTGGTCAGCCCTTCGGCGCGGGCAGCGGCAAGCTCGGCCCGGGCCGCTCCGAGCTCCTCGTGGAAGTCGGCGGCGTCATGCGCGGTCGCCCAGACCTGCTGGCCGATCGCCTGGCCCGCCTCGACATCCCGCGGCCAGTTCATCCGGCAAACCGCCCGGCTGCGACCGAGTTCGCTTCCGATGAACCGCGCCGCCGCCGCCCTGTCCGGAGCCAGCTCGGCGAACATCTCGCCGTAGACGGCGCCCGCTACGGCCCCGGCGGCCGGCCAGGAAGGCGTTACACGCGTCGCCTCGTCGATCCGCTGGCAGGGTTCCAATTCGCGGTCGACGGCGACGGGGCGGGGACGAGGGTGAAGCTGGGCCAGCCGCGCGCTCACGCCGGCGGTGTCGACGAGCAACCGGTTCATCAGTCGGGCCAGCGCCGGTCGCGGTTTTGCCGTCAGCCGCGCGCCAAGGACGCAGTCGAAATGCTGCGCCGCCTCCGGTGCGCGTACTTCCGCATGGGCGGTCGCGAGCCACCATCGATCGGAGCCGGGGGCCACAGCCGGGTCGCCGGCCCACGCGGTGGGGGAGGGCGGCGGCGCCTCCATGCGGGCCACAATGGCTTGCAGGGCTCCGGCCTCGAGGTATCCCTCCGTGGTTGAGGGGGGCAGGGGGCCGTCGGCGGTGGCGCAGGCCGCCACGAGGGCGCTGGCCGCCAAGGCGGCCGCGGGCCTCACCGGCCGTTCGTCCAGTCCAGCTGGACGTCCGTGGCGCCGTCTTCCATGCGAGTGGCGATGACCTGCATGAGCTGGCCGCGCCCGTCCGCGCCGTCGCCGGCGGAATAGGCCTGGGCGTTGCCCCTGTTCATCGAGTTTATCGGCTTCAGGCCCGCGGCGTCGGCGCGCTGGCGATAAAAGGCGATGACCGCCTCGGGCGTCGCCTCCGTCGTGAACTGGACAATGCCGCCGGGACCGGCAGGTCCCTGGGCCGTGGTGGCAGGACCCTTCAGTTCGGCCCCGGGATAGATGACCGCGTACGCGGGCGCATTGGCGGCTGCTGGCGCCGCCGTGGCCGGAGCGGCGGCGGTCGCCGAGGCAGCCGTTCCGCTGGCCGAAGCGGCCGCTGCAGTCGCGGCTTCATCAGCGGCCGGGATCGCTTGGGCCGGCTCGTGTTCGCTGCATCCGGCCAGAACCATGGCCGCCAGACCGGCGGCGGCCGCAAATCTACGCTTCATCCCTTGGGTCGTCCCTGAACTAAGACTGTCTCGTTGGCTTCACCGTGGCGCAAGCCTGCGGCGCCCGCAAGGCGGGTTCACGCCGCAGGTAGGGCGGGGCGCGGTGATCTCAGCCTGTGGCGGCGTCCGCGTCGGCGCCTGCCCCGCGCTTGCCCTCGGCAGGATCGCCGGCAGGGCCGGTGAGGTCCTCGCCGGTATTGTTGATCGGCTCCTGCGCGTCGGTCCCTTCGGGGGGCTGGGGGGCCGCCGACTTCATGCCTTCGCTGGCCAGGCTCTCATTGATGCGGTCCTGGTCGGGGTCGATATCCGAGCCGCTTGCCGCCCCGCCCTGCAGCGATCCGGCGCGCGTGTCGGAGCCCATGCCGCTTCCCGAAACCGCGTCGCTCAGGGCATCAGGGGTCCGACCCAGATCGGGCTTTTCACCCACGTCGTCGGCCTCGCGGGCGTCTTCGGTCTGGTGGGAATGGTCTTGCTGCATCATGGCGCACTCCTTCACCCCGCTAAGCGAAACCGCCGGGGTGGGGTTCCGTCGCCGCCGCCCAAGAAAAAAGGGCCGGGACGTTGGTCCCGGCCCTCACGGCGCTCTCGCGGAGCGGCCGTCCTACTTGTCGAACAGCTTCTGCCAGCGACGCGGCTCGCGGGCCTTCCAGGCGCCGCGGTGATAGGCGTCCGAGCCGATCAGCGGCACCACCGTGGTGGCCTCGGCGAAGACCATCTGCTCGTGGGTGGTCTGAACCTTGCCCCACGAGGCGGCTTCCTTGAGCGTGGAGGAACTGCAGGCGCCGTCGCGCACGTCGGCCACGGTGATCTGCACGGCGTAGCGGTGCATCTCGGCCTCGACGCCGAGGATCTCGGCGCAGACCACGGTGTCCTGGGCGAAGTTCTTCGGCACCCCGCCGCCGACCATGAACAGGCCGGTGACGCCGGCGGCGATCTTGATGTCGGTCAGTTCGCGGAAGTCGGCGATCGCGTCGAGCATCATGTAGGGCTGGCCGGCGGCGGCCCGCTCCTTCTGGTGCTTGACCAGGCCGAAGCCGGCCGAGGAGTCGACGAAGGCCGGGCAGA
>JAEZIH010000171.1 GCA_023416055.1 Pseudomonadota bacterium
GCGCCGTCCGACGCCCTGCTGGTCGCCTTCGCCAGCCAGACCGGCCTGGCCGAGGAACTCGCCGGCATGACCGCCGCCAGCCTTTCGAGCGCCGGGGTCCCGGCCCGCGTCGTCCCGCTCGGCGACCTCGAACCCGGTCAGCTGAAGGCCGCCGGCCGGGTCCTGATCATCGCCTCGACGACCGGCGAGGGCGACGCTCCCGACGCCCTGTCGGGCTTCGCCCGTCGGCACATGACCGCCCCCGCCGATCTCGCCGGCCTGTCCTACGGCCTGCTCGCCCTCGGCGACCGGAGCTACGCCGACTTCTGCGGCTTCGGACGCACCCTCGACGCCTGGCTGCAGCGCTCCGGCGCGACGCCCCTGTTCGACCGGGTCGAGGTCGACAACGGCGAGGCGGACGCCATCCGCCACTGGCTGCACCAGCTCGGCGCCGTCGCCGGCCGCGCCGTCGAAGCCGACTGGACCCCGCCAGCGTACGACCGCTGGCGCCTGGCCTCCCGCCTCCACCTCAACCCCGGCAGCCCCGGCGGCGAGGCCTGGCGGCTGGCCTTCGAACCCGTCGACCACGTCCCCGTCTGGGCCACGGGCGACATCGCCGAGATCGGCCTGCCCGCCATGGACGGCGCCCCTCCGGCCAGCCGCGAGTATTCGGTGGCCTCCCTGCCCTCCGACGGCGTGGTCGAGATGATCGTCCGGCTCGCCGTGCGCGAGGACGGCTCGCCCGGCCTCGCCTCCGGCTGGTTGACCCGCGGCCTGCGGCCTGGCGATCCGGTCGACATGCGGCTGCGCACCAACCGCAGCTTCCACACTCCGCCGGCCGACGCCCCGCTGGTCCTGATCGGCAACGGCACGGGCCTGGGCGGGCTGCGCGCCCACTGGCGGGCTCGCGCCGGCGCCCCCCACGGCGGGACCTGGCTGCTGTTCGGCGAGCGCACCTCGGCGCACGACGCCTTCCTCGATGACGAGCTGCAGGCCGCCCTCGCCTCGGGCTTGCTGACCCGCCTGGACCGCTGCTTCTCGCGCGATCCGGGCGACGGCCGCTACGTCCAGGACCTGCTGACCGCCCACGCCGACGAACTGACCCGCTGGGTCGACCGGGGCGCCGTCATCCTCGTCTGCGGCAGCCTCGAGGGCATGTCGACCGGGGTTCACGCGGCGCTCGAGGCCGCCCTCGGCGCCGACCGCCTGCTCCAATTGACCGAAGCCGGCCGCTACCGCCGCGACGTCTACTGAGCCTCAGACCTCGGACCAGCGCCTCAGCAGGTTGTGGTAGACAGCGGTCAGCTCCAGCACCGCCGGGTCCTTCGGGCCCTTGTCCAGCGTCACCCGCTGGATCGCCACGTCCAGCCGGAACAGGGTCTCGCGGTCGGCGTCGTCGCGGACCAGGCTCTGCAGCCAGAAGAAGCTCGCCACGCGCGCGCCGCGGGTCACCGGGGTGACGCGGTGCAGGCTCTTCGACGGATAGAGCACCAGGTCCCCGGCCGGCAGCTTGACCGTCTGCGGGCCGTACATCTCCTCGATGACCAGCTCCCCGCCGTCGTAGTCATCGGGCTCGGACAGGAACAGGGTGCAGGACAGGTCGCTGCGGATGCGCACCGCGCCGCGCTGGCGGATGGCGTTGTCGACGTGCACCCCGAAATGCTCGCCGCCCTCGTAGCGGTTGAACAGGGGCGGAAAGATCGTGTGCGGCAGGGCCGCCGAGACGAACATCGGATTGGCGTTCAGCGCCTGGACGACCAGGGCGCCGACCTCCTTCGCCTCGGGCGAGTCCTCCGGCAGCTGGCGATTGACCTTGGCCGTCGCCGACTGGTGGCCCGAGGTGACGTTGCCGTCGACCCACGCCCCCGCGTCCAGCCGCGCCCTGAGGGTCGCGACCTCGTCCTTGCTGAAGACGCCGGGGACGTGGAGCAGCATGATCGATCAGTAGCGCAGATTGAGCGTCAGGATAGCCTGCCGCGCGGGGGCGATGTCGGCGTGGTGCACCCCGTTGGTGCGTACGATGTAGTCCTCGTCGCCCGCGTTCTGGACGTTGAGCTGCAGCGAGGCGCTGTCGGTCAGGTCGTAGGAGGCGAACAGGTCCACCCGCGTCCAGGCCGGGGCGTAGATGCGGTTGGCCCCGCCGCCGGCCCCGCCCTGGTTGCCGCCGAAGCTGTCGGAGACATGATAGAGGCCGCCGCCCAGCGCCAGCCGCGGCGTCACGCGGTAGGTGGTGAACAGGCTGAAGCTGTGCTCCGGCGTATTGGCCAGCGGGTCGCCGATGTTGGCGTTGCTGTAGGCGCCGGAGACCAGTTCGGAGTCCATGTACGTGTAGCCGCCGAACACCTGCCACTCGCGCGTCAGGTTGCCGGAAACCCCGAGCTCCACCCCCCGCACCTCGGCCTCTCCCGCCTGCTCGAAGACGCCCGGCGACACCTCGATCTGGGCGTTGCGGCGGGTGGTGCGGAACAGGGCGCCGCTCAGCGACAGGCGGTCGCGGAACAGGCTGGCCTTGGCGCCGATCTCGAAGCTCTCGCTCTCCTCCGGATCAAGCAGATCGCTGCCGACGCCGTTCTGGTCGCCGGCCGAGACCGTCGGCGGAGTCGAGGAGGTGGCCCAGGAGGCGTAGACTCTGGTGTTCGCCGTCGGCTTGTAGACCAGTCCGGCCTGGTAGTTGACGAAGTCCCATGAGCCTTCCTCGAAGGTCGGAACCGTCGCGCCGCGCGGCAGGCTCGTTCCGTCGACCTCATAGGTGTCGTGGCGGACGCCGAGGTTCAGCACCCAGCGGTCCCCGAATTTGATGGAGTCGAACGCGTATAGGCCGAAGGTGTTGGTGTTCGAGTGGGTCTCGATCCCCCGCTCGATGGTCCCCGTCCACGGGTCCGACGGGTCGGGATCATAGACCCGGGTGCAGTCGAAGCCGGTCAACGGCGCCGGGCAGGCGCTCCCGCCCGTGGTGGTCACCGTGTACGAGGCGTTGCGGTTGATCTCGCGGCTGTACTCGAAACCGATGTCGAAGCTGTGGGTCAGGCCACCGGCGTCGACCTCGCCGTAGAGGTCGACCACATTGGCGAAGGTGGCGGTCGGATTCCAGCGGGACTTCAGGCCGCGCTTCATCCACCACTCGCCGTCGATCAGCTGGGCCGCCCCGCCGTCGCCGGGGTTGGTGACGACATAGTCGTTCAGCGTTTCGGCGTAGCGGGTGACGTTGCGGATCGTCAGGCCGTCGCCGAGGCGGTGCTCGACCTTCAGCGTCAGACTGTCCGCCTCGTTGGTCAGGTAGTCCCGCGCGGTCAGGCCGTAGAAGCTGTTACGAGGCACGTCGAGCACGCCGCTGTCGGTCGTCCGCACGCCGATCTTGGTGAACAGGGGGACGCCGTAGTCGGGCATCTGGTCCGAAGTCAGGTGGTAGTAGCTGAGCGTGACGCTCGTCGCCGTCTCCAGACCCATCGCGGCGGAAAGCCCGAGGCCCCACCTGTCGTAGTCGACCGCGTCCCGGCCCGGCGTGTCGCCCCCGGCGGCCATCAGATTCAGGCGCAGCCCGGTGGTGTCGCCGAGGCGCCAGTTCTGGTCCAGCGCGCCGCGCAGGTAGCCGTCCGTGCCCGCGCCCAGCCCGAACCGGGTGAAGTCCGTCAGGCGCGGCGCCTTGGACGCCAGATTGATGCTGCCCCCGCCCGAGCCGCGGCCGGAATAGACCGCGTCGGGGCCCTTGATGACCTCGACCTGTTCGAGGTTGAACACCTCGCGCTGCTGGCCGCCGCTGTCGCGGATGCCGTCGACGAAGATGTTGTTGCCTGAGGACTGGCCGCGGATGAACGGCCGGTCCGCCAGCGGCTGGCCGCCCTCGCCCGCCCCGAAGGTGATCCCCGGCGAGGTGCGCAGGATGTCCTGCAACGAGGACGCCGCGGTCTGCTCGATGATCTGTTGCGGGATGATCGTCACCGATCGCGGCGTGTCCGTCAGCGGCGCCACGAACTCGGGCGACTGGGGTTCCCGCCGGGCCGGCTGGCCGGTGACCGTCACCGTGCCGAGGTTGGTCGCATCCTGCGGATGGCCGGGCTCCATGTCGGGCCCGGCAAGCGCCGGCGTCCCCGCCAGCATGCCGGCGGCGCTTGAGGCGAAGAGCAGGGCGCGAAGCGCTTCGGGACCGGAGACCATGGACTGACTTTTAACTGAGATTGCGATGCGCTCGCATTAGCAGCTTGGCCGAAGAGCGCAAGACGTCTGCGAACAATTCTCAACTTTCCGATTTACCCGGACTTCACGACCGTCCGCTATGCCGGGGGAATGCGCAGTCCGCTCGCGTACCTGTCGGCGCTGCTGTCGCCGGCCTCCGGCCGGGCGAACCCGCTCGACCATGCGGCGCGTCTGGCCCACATGGCCCTGCACGATCAGGAAACCGGCCTCGGCAACCGCCTGTCGCTCGAGCGCGCCGCCGCCGCCGAGACCGACGTCTACGTGGTCCTGTTCGGGGTCGACCGCTTCGAGGTGCTGCGCAACGCCATCGGCTACGACGCCATGGCCGGCCTGCTGACCACCGTCGGCCACCGTCTCGCCGGCCTCACGGGCGCCTCGGTGGCCCGTGTCGGGGCGGGCGTGCTGGGCCTCGTCCTGCGGTCCGCGGACGACGACCAAGCCGTAGCCGACGCCGCCCGCCTGTGCGAGGCGGCCCAATCGCCAGTCGTGCTCAACGGCGCCCCGGTCGACATCGCCCTGACGGCCGGCCTCGCCCGCACGGGTCTGGTCAACCGCACCGTCGCCTCCCCTGTCGACCGCGCCGCCATCGCCGTCGACCAGGCCCGCGCCGCCCACGTCCGCGCCATGGGCTTCGACGCCGGACGCTACGGCGACCCCGCCGGCAACCTGTCGCTGATCAGCGAGCTGATGGCCGCCCTCGACAACGGCGAGTTCTCCCTCAACTACCAGCCGAAATACGACTTCCGCTCCGAGGGAGTCGGCGCCGTCGAGGCCCTCGCCCGCTGGACCCACCCGCGCCGCGGCTGCGTCCCGCCGGATCTCTTCGTCGGCATGGCCGAGGAGACGGGCCACGTCCGCCCGCTGACCGAATGGGTCATCCGCCAGGCCATTCATGACCAGGCCCGCCTGCGCCGCGCCAGGCATGACCTGACCGTCTCGGTCAACGTCTCGGGCCGGCTGATGTCCGACGAAAGCTTCGCCGACTTCGCCCTCGAGGCGGTCGAGAGCTCGGGCGCCCGGCTGTGCTTCGAGATCACCGAGACCGCCGTGGTCGCCAATCCCGAGGTCGCCCTGCGCATCCTCGGCCGCTTCTCCGGCGCGGGCATCGCCGTCTCGCTGGACGACTACGGCTCCGGCCTGTCGTCCCTGACCTATCTGAAGCAGATTCGCGCCGACGAGCTGAAGATCGACAAGAGCTTCATCCTCGGACTCGACGACTCCGCGCGCGACGCCCTGCTGGTCAAGTCGACCATCGACCTGGCCCACGGCCTCGGCATGAAGGTCACGGCCGAAGGGGTCGAGACGCCGACCGCCCTGGCCCTGTTGCGCGGCATGGGCTGCGACATGGCCCAGGGCTATCTGATCGGCCGTCCCGTCTCGGTCGACGCCCTGATGGAACGTCTCGGCGGTCCGCGCGCGACCGTCGCCGCCGCGGCGGTCTGAGCCGCCCTCAGCCGGCGGCCACCCCCTTCATCGTCACCGCCGGATCGGCCAGACGCGCGACGTCCACCGCCGTCCCGCGCCCGATCATCTGGCGCCCGGCCATGAACTCGGCCGGGGCGTTGACCGCCTCGACGCAGACGATGCGCTCGCCCGCCAGGTGGAAGACCGCGAACGCCGCCGCCTGCGGATCGCCGCGCACCACCTGACGGTCCGCGCCGTGCGGCAGGCCGGCGATCTGCAGCTTGACGTCGTACTGGTCCGACCAGAACCACGGAACCTCCGGCGCCGGCGCCGGCCGCCCGGCGATCGCCGCCGCCGCCTGCTTGGCCTGCTCCAGCGCATTCGGCACGCTCTCCAGCCGGTGCATCAACCCGCCATGGACCGGGATGGGCCGGAAGGTCACGTCGCCGATGGCCCAGATCGCCGGATCCGAGGTCCGCGCCGTCTCGTCGACGACCACGCCGTTGCTACAGGCCAGACCCGCGCTGGCGGCCAGCCGGTCGCAGGCCTCGGCCCCGACCCCGACCAGCACCGCGTCCGCCTCGATCAGGCGCCCGTCGGCCAGCCGCACGCCGCCGTCCTCAAACCCCGCCGCCTCGACCGAGGTCAGGACCTCGACCCCGCGCTCGCGGTGATAGCGAGTGAAGAAGTTCGACAGGGTCTGCGAGGCCACGCGCGCCAGCACCCGGTCCATCCGCTCGATGACCACCGCCTCGGCGCCCAGCGCCCTCGCCGAGGCCGCCGCCTCCAGCCCGACATAGCCGCCGCCGACCACCGCCAGCCGCCGCCCCGGCCCCAGCGCCGTCTTCAGCTTTTCAGCGTCCGCCAACGTGCGCAGCTCCAGCAGGTCCGGCCGCTCCGCGCCCGGCAGGGCCAGCTTCCGCGCCGTCGACCCGGTGGCGAGGATCAGGGCGTCGTACGCCTCGAGCGTCCCGTCCGCGAAGCTCACCGTCCGCGCCGCCGCATCGATCGCCGTCGCCGTCACGCCCAGCCGCAGCTCGATCCCGTGCTCGGAATAGAACTCCTCTGGCCGCAGCAGCAGGGCCTCCAGATCCGCCTCGCCCTTCAGCCAGGCCTTGGACAGGGGCGGCCGCTGGTACGGCGGCGCCGGCTCCTCGCCCGCCAGCACGATCGGCCCCTCGAATCCATACTGCCTGAGCAGGGCCGCCGCCGTCCCCCCCGCATGCCCCGCGCCGATGATCAGAACCTTGGTCATGGGATGCAGATAGAGGGGCGAGGGGCGAGGGTCGAGGGGCGAGGGGCAGGCAGCAGGCAGCAGGCAGCAGGCAGCAGGCAGCAGGCAGCAGGCAGCAGGCAGCAGGCAGGTTCGTTCCGCCGTCGGTCAGATCAAGCTAGCTCACCCTGATGCCTGCTGCCTATTGCCTGCTGCCTCGAACCCTCTTGACCGTTCCACTGTTACAGCATAGTGGAACGGTCGCCATGACCGACGCCCTCCCCCGCAACGCCGCCGCCTCAGCCCGCAGCCGGGTCGCCCTGTATGACGCCCTGCTGTCGCTGAAGACGCGCGACGAGGTCGACGCCTTCCTCGCCGACCTGTGCACCCCGGCCGAGGTCCGGGCCTTCGCAGAGCGCTGGGAGGTGGCCCGCCTGCTCGACGCCGGCGGCAAGTCCTATCGCGAGATCGCCGCCGAGGCCCAGGCCAGTCCCACGACCGTCGTCCGCGTCGCCCGCTTCCTCAAAGAGATGCCGCACCAGGGCTACCGCCTGGTGCTGGACCGCCTGAAAGGCTGAGTTCCCGCCATGAGCACCGTACAGGGACGGCTGCGTATCGCCGTCCAGAAATCCGGCCGCCTGGCCGAACGCAGCCTCGACCTCGTCCGCGACGCGGGGCTGCGCGTCATCAAGGGCAACAACGATCTGCTCTACCGGGTCGAGAACTACCCCATCGACCTGCTGCGCGTGCGCGACGACGACATCCCGACCTTCGTCGCCGACGGCGTCTGCGACCTCGGCATCGTCGGCGAGAACGTGCTCGAGGAAGCCCGCAATGGCGGCCCCGTCGCTGAGGTGGTGATGCCGCTCGGCTTCGGCCGCTGCACGCTCAGGATCGCCGTGCCCCCGACCCTCGACTACGCCGGTCCCGCCTCTCTGGAGGGCCGCCGCATCGCCACCTCCTACCCGCGCATCCTGCGCCGCTGGCTGGAGCGCGAGGGCGTGGCCGCCGAGGTGGTGACCATGCGAGGCGCCGTCGAGGTCGCGCCCCGCCTGCGCCTGGCCGCGGCCATCTGCGACCTCGTCTCCACGGGCGCGACGCTGGAGGCCAACGGCCTGGCCCCGCGAGAGACGGTGCTGGACAGCCAGGCGGTGCTGATCCGCTCGCCCGTCGCCCCTGAGCCGGCGCTGGCCCCGCTGCTCGACAGCGTTGTCGAGCGCATGGCCGGGGTGGTGGCGTCGCAGGGCGCCAAATACGTCATGCTCAACGCCCCCCGCGCGGCTCTGGACCAGATCACCGCCATCCTGCCGGGGGCGGAGTCGCCCACGGTCCTGCCCCTGTCCGGCCGCGACGACGCCGTCGCCGTCCACGCCGTCTGCCAGGAGGCGGTGTTCTGGGAGACGCTGGAGAAGCTCAAGGCCGTCGGCGCCTCGGCCATCCTCGTCCTCCCCATCGAGAAGATGATGTGATGCGCCGGATCGACTGGTCCTCCCTCGACGCCGCCGGCCGCAAGGCGGCGCTGGCCCGCCCCGCCCGCCGCAGCGACCCGGCCCTGACCGACCGCGTGCGCGAGATCCTCACCGACGTCCAGGTCCGCGGCGGCGCCGCCGTCGCCGAGTGGAGCGAGCGGCTGGATGCCGC
>JAEZIH010000211.1 GCA_023416055.1 Pseudomonadota bacterium
GCTCCGCCCTGGCGCTGGCGGCCTGCGGCCGGTCCGCCGCCCGGTCGCCCGCCGCCCCGCCGGCGCCGCCCCTGAAGGACATCGTCCCGGCCCCCTTCGGCGCGACCGGCATGACCGGCCAGCTGAACGACCCGACCTGGGTCGAGGCCATCCGCCGCCACTGCGCCCAGCTGACCCCCGAGTGGGAGCAGAAGATGGAGCGCACCCTCGGCCAGGGCTTCGCCTACGATTTCTCGGCCTCCGATCGCATGGTCGCCTTCGCCCGCGACAACGGCCTGCGCGTCCACGGCCATACGGTGATCTGGTACTCCCAGGGCGGCGACGTCTTCACCGACGAGCTGCCCCGCGGCCGCTTCGCCGCCGAGTACGACCGCTACATCTCCACCTTCGTCGGCCGCTACCGCGGTCGGATGGCCGGCTGGGACGTGGTCAACGAGCCGGTGGCCGAGGACGGCGACGGCCTGCGCGACTGCCACTGGAGCCGCGCCCTCGGCCTGGAAGGCTACATGGTCCGCGCCTTCGAGCAGGCTCGCGCCGCTGACCCGGACGCCGTCCTGTTCCTCAACGAATACAATCTCGAGAACATCCCCCGGAAGGGCGCGACCTTCCTGAGGCTGGTCGAACGCCTGCTGAAGCTCGGCGCGCCGGTGGGCGGCATCGGCACCCAGTCCCACCTCGACATTGAAATCCCGGCCGGCCGCATCAAGACCTTCATGCGCGACGCCGCCTCCCTGGGTCTGCCGATCCACGTCTCCGAGCTCGACTTCCCGCTGGAGCGCGACGGCGGCCGCATGCCCGACCTGCGCTCCATGGCCGAACGCCGGGCCCAGCAGGTCGCCCGCGTCGGCGAGCTGGCCGAGGCCTTCGCCCTCCTGCCCGAACGCCAGCGCTACGCCTTCACCACCTGGGGCCTGCGCGACCCCGACAGCTGGCTGGTCCGCGAGGAAGGCCGCAACCGCCCGGAAGAAAGCGCCCTCCTGCTCGACGCCGAGGGTCGGCCCAACCCCGCAGGCCGGGCCCTGATCGACGCCTTCACCGGCCGCGCCGGGGCCTGAGATTTCCGCACCACCGTGACGCGACGCGGCGTCGCGCCGGGTTGAGCATCTGTGCTACAATCGCCAACTCCGCTTCCCCACCACCCCTGGCGGCCGCCGGCTGCTGAAAGACGCCCATGTACGAGACCCCCGAACTGGACAGCGACGCCTTCGTTCGCACCCACGAAATTCGCGTCCATCAGGACGAGGAGGCCTGGGAAGGCATGCGCAAGGCGGGGAACCTCGTCGCCCGCGCCCTCGACATGATCACGGAGTACGTCCAGCCCGGCGTCACCACCGGCGAGATTGACGACCGCATCCGCGAGTTCACCCTCGACCACGGCGGCCTGCCCGCCTGCCTCGGCTACAAGGGCTACGAAAAGACCGTCTGCACCTCGATCAACCACGTCGTCTGCCACGGCATTCCGGGCGACAAGGTTCTCAAGGAAGGCGACATCGTCAACATCGACCACACGGTCATCGTCGACGGTTGGCACGGCGACTCCAGCCGCATGTACCCTGTCGGCCAGATCAACACCCGCGCCCGCAAGCTGATCGAGGTCACCTACGACTCGCTCGAGGCCGGCCTCGCCGTCGTCAAGCCGGGCGCCACCTTCGGAGACATCGGCTTCGCCATCCAGCAGGTGGTCGAGGCCCAGCGCATGTCCGTCGTCCGCGACTTCTGCGGCCACGGCATCGGCCGCATCTTCCACGACAGCCCCAACGTCCTCCACTACGGCCGCCGCGGCGAGGGCGCGACGCTGAAGAAGGGCATGTTTTTCACCGTCGAGCCGATGGTGAATCTCGGCAAGCCGCACGTGAAGGTGCTCTCGGACGGCTGGACCGCGGTCACGCGCGACAAGTCCCTTTCGTCGCAGTGCGAACACACGATCGGCGTCACCGACGACGGCTGCGAACTCTTCACCGCCAGCCCGGCCGGACTGTTCCGCCCGAAATTCTGATCCGCGGCCGCCCTTCCGGCGGCGACTGGACGTTCCGGTTCTGTTCTGGCACGGTGCGCCGTCCTGACCGGAGGCCGCCATGTCCGCCGTGTTGCCCTTCCCCTCGCCCATCCGGGCCGAACCTGCGGCCGCCGTCCCCCTGACTCGTGGCGGGCTGTCTGGCCATCGCGAACGCCTGCGCGATCGCGCTCGCTCCGCGGGCCTCCATCACCTGCCCGACTACGAGCTGCTCGAACTCTTCCTGTTCCGCAGCCAGCCGCAGGGCGACGTCAAGCCGATCGCCAAGGCCCTGCTGGCCCGCTTCGGCTCGCTGGCCGCGGTCCTCGCCGCGCCCGTCGAGGACCTGATGACGGTCAAGGCCGACGACGCCCGCGGCCGGATGAAGGGCATCGGCGCCGAAACCGCCCTCGACCTCGCCGCCCTGCATGAGGTGTCGCGCCGCGTCGCGCTCGAAGCGGCGGCCAAACGCACCATCATCTCCTCGTGGACCGCCCTGCTGGCCTACGTCCGCCTTTCGCTGCAGCATGAGCCGCGCGAGCAGTTCCGGGTCCTCT
>JAEZIH010000246.1 GCA_023416055.1 Pseudomonadota bacterium
GAACGCCATCAGCTTCTATCCGCTGATGATCACCTTCAGGTCCGAGACCGGCTTCACCTATCCGCCGGGCTCATACTTCCCGTCCGGCGTGGTCTCGTCGATCGGGACCGGTTTCCCGGGCGACGGGCCGGGCATGCCCCCGGACCCCGACCAGAACGTTTCGATCACCGGCGTTGGAGGACTCGGCCTCACAGTGGAAGAGATCGTCGCCGACCCGGCGCGTCTGCTGGCCGGTGACGACACGATCACCGGCGGCGTTGGCGGGATGTTCCCGATCGTCAACAGCGACGAGATCTACGCCGGGGACGGAAACGACACTATCTACGGGGCCCCCACGGACGGCTGGTACGACCTCGGCAGGGGCGACGGTTTCCTGGATGCGGGCGGCGGCGAGGATTTCGCACGCATCGACTTTTCCGACCGGCTCGGCCCCGTAGTCTATACCCACGACGACCACGAGGCCGTGGCCACCGTCGGCGGCATGTCAGCCGTCACCCTGCGCAATGTCGAGCGGGTCGAAGTGATCGGCTCCAGCGCCTATGACGTCATCGTGGGCGGGGCGCTCAACGACGTCATCAACCTGGGCAGAGGCGGCGGGTTCGCCGATGGCGGCGCAGGCGACGGCGTCGACCGGGTGATCATGGACTTCTCGGACGAGACGCGCGCCATCGCCTATGCCCATGACCTTGGAGCCGCCTTCGCTACGGCTGGCGGAGTCAGGGTGGCTGAGGCCCGTAATATCGAGCAGCTCGAAATAACGGGCGGCTCGGGCGACGATGTCCTTTCGGGCTCGCACTTCGACGACCTGCTCGTCGGCGGGGCGGGCAATGACGTCCTTAGCGGCGGCGGCTACGCCGACGTTCTGATCGGGGGCTCAGGCAACGACATCCTCGATGGCGGCCTCGGCTACGACTATGTGCAGATGCTCTCGTCGGGAACGCTGGATCTGAGGATCACCACCGCCCAGGACTACGGCGAGGGGCTGGACATCCTCATCGGCATCGAGGGCGTTTTCGGCAGCGAAGGCGCGGACAGGCTGATCGGCGACGACCAGACCAACACCCTGCGGGGTCGCGGCGGGAATGACGTCATATTCGGCGGCGGCGGCAACGACGTCCTGACCGGCGGCGCCGGCCACAACATCCTGTGGGGCGGCGACGGCGACGACCAGCTCAACGGGGCCGACGGACCCAACATCTTCACCGTGCGGGATCCCCGGCAGGGCTCCAACGAGATGCACGGCGGCGCCGGCAACGACATCATCTTCGGCGCCAACGGCGATGACGTCCTGTATGGCGACGAAGGAGACGACCAGCTGTTCGGATGGGGTGGCGTGGGCCGGCTGTATGGTGGGGCCGGAAACGATGTGCTGCAGGGCGGCGGCGAGGACGACGACCTCGAGGGCGGCGACGGCAATGACATCCTTTACGGGAACATGGGCTCCGATGTGCTCATCGGCGGCGCCGGAGACGATCAGCTGATCGGTGATTCAAGCACCAGCGTCGGCGCCGGCGGGCACGATGACATCCTTGATGGAGGCGACGGCGACGACCGGCTGCACGGCGGTGGTGGCGACGACATCCTGCGTGACGCCGGGGGCAACGACGACCTCATAGGCGGAACCGGCTTCAACATCGTCGACTACTCGGCCGCCCACGCCGCAGTTCGGGTGAGCACCTACGCCGGTTGGGACATATATTCCGGAAGCTGGGCGCGACAGGACACGGGGGGCTCCGGCATCGACCTGCTGGTCGATATTTCCGGCCTGATCGGCACCCGGTTCGATGACGAACTCCGTGGCCGCGACGACGAATTCGACCGCTCACAGGGCTGGGAGTTCCACGAGTTTTTCGATGGCGGCGAGGGCAACGACCTCATCCTGGGCGCCTCGGGCGACGATACGATCCGGGGGGGAAGCGGGGACGACATCCTCGACGGCGGCCTCGGCCACGACATCATTGACGGCGGCGAGGGGTGGGACACCCTTCTGCTGAGCGGCTCGCGTGACGACTACCGCATCCTCCGGTCCGGCGATGACTGGATCATCAAGGGATTGGACGGCAGCGATCGCGTCACCGGCGTGGAGCTTCTCCGCTTCGCCGACGGTAGCGAGTTCGACCTTGCGCGGCAGGTCCTGACCGGCCCGGGCAAGGCGTCGGAGGACGACGCCTTCGTCCTGCCGCCCCGGCCCGACGACCAGCCGCTGGTGCTGCCGGGATTGTCTTCGGACAAGGCCGGCGACGCCCAGGTCCTGCCAGGCGATGCGGACCCGGTCGGTCGGCCGTTCGCCGGGCTCGAGGCCCGGCTGGACGCCCCCCGCCGCTGGGCCCTGACCCTGGATCCCGATGGCGGCCTGGCCGAGCCAGGCGGCCGGATCGACGACTGGCTCTACTGAGCCGGCCTGCGAGCGCCTCGGTCCTCCGCCTCCTCCCCTTCCGGCCGGTCGGACAGCGGGTCGTCGATCAGGATGCGCGCGGCCGAGCCTGCGATGTCGTCGTACTGGCCGGCGCGCAGGCTCCACACGAAGGCCCCGACGGCGGCGAGGCCGAGCAGCAGCGAAAAGGGGGCGAGGATGAAGATGATGTTCACCGGCCGCGCGTCCTCAACGCATTGACCGTCACCACCAGCGACGAGCCCGACATGGCCAGGGCCGCCACGAACGGATTGACGAAGCCCAGCATCGCCGCCGGCGCGGCGACCAGGTTGTAGAGGGCGGCGAAGCCGAAATTCTCCAGCGCCCGGGCCCGCGCCGACCGCGCCACGTCGATGGCCTCGACCACCGCCGTCAGGGCTTCCAGCGTCAGCACCAGGTCGGCCGCGTTCTGGCTGGCCTCCAGCGCCGTGCCGGGGGCGATGGCCGCATGCGCCCGGGCCAGGGCGGCGGCGTCGTTCAGCCCGTCGCCGACCATCAGCACGCGCCGCCCCGCCGCCTTCAGCCGGTCCACGGCCTCGGCCTTCTCGGCCGGCAACAGGCCCGCCCGCCAGGCGGGGACGCCGACCTTCGCGGCCACGGCCTCGACCGCCGAGGCCTGGTCGCCGGACAGGATCTCCACCGTCAGGCCGCGCGCCTTCAGCGCCGCCACCGTCGCGGCCGCGTCGGGACGCAGGGCGTCGCTGAACTCCAGCCGCGCCTTCGGCCCGTCCTCGAAGCCGAACCACATCTGGGTCTCGGCCGCGCGCAGGGTCGAGGCGCCGACGAAGGCGGCCCGGCCCAGCCGCGCGCGGCGGCCGTCGATCAGCCCCTCGACGCCGACGCCGGCGTGTTCGACCACCTCCTGCGCCACCGGACCGTCGCCGGCCGCCCGGGCGATGGCGCGCGCCAGCGGATGTCGCGAGGCCCGCGCCAGCGGCGCGACCAGTTCGACCAGCTCCGGCTCGGCCCCGATCAGGGCCGGGCGACCCTCGGTCAGCACGCCGGTCTTGTCGAAGACCACGTGATCGACCTCGG
>JAEZIH010000272.1 GCA_023416055.1 Pseudomonadota bacterium
GCCCTGATCGGGGCCCTGGTGGGCGGCGTGGCCGGCAGCCAGATCTCCAGCAACGAGCGCACGCTCGGCGCCGTGGCCGGGGCCGCCGCCGGCGCCGCTGCCGGCTCGTACGTCGGCTGCAACCAGCAGCGCGCGCGCCAGGACGCCCAGGTCGGAGCCTACCGCGCCACCTCGAACCTGCGCATCCGCTCGGGTCCGGGCACCAACTATCGCCAGGTCGGCAGCCTGTCGGCCGGCCAGCGCTTCTCGGCCACCGGCTCGCAGGGCGAATGGGTCCAGATCGCCGGGGGCGGCTGGGTGAACGCCCGCTACGTCGCCGCCAACTAGACGACGACGTTCCTCCCCGAACGACGAGGCCGCCCCGCAAGGGGCGGCCTTATTTTTTGGGGCGCTATCGCTCGCGGCGCGGCCGCTCGCTGCTTGAGCGCGATCAGGGCGCCATTTGAGGGGGGCGGCCTGCCGACTCAGCGCTGCCGTCCTACTGGCTGACCCAGAGGATGCGGCCCATCCAGACGATGTCCTTCCGGGCCACGATGCGAGGCTCGTAGGCGGGGTTGATGGAGGCCAGGGTCACGGCCCGGGCGGTCAGGCCGGCGACCTCCTTGGCCAGGGTCTCGCCGCCGGTGGTGCGGACCACGACCCGATCGCCCTTGCGCACGTCCGACGCCTCGCGGTCGACAATGATGCGGTCGCCCTCGCGATAGACCGGGGCCATGGAGTCGCCTGCGACCCGCAGGCTGAGCAGGCTGTCCCGGGAACGGGGCAGTTCGGTCTGCTCCCAGCCCTCGCCGACGGGCAGGCCGGCGTCGTCGAAGAAGCCGTCCTGACCGGCCTGGGCGAGGCCCAGCATGGGGATGGTGACGGGACGCTGGGTCGCGTCGCGGGCCAGATCCGCGAACTCCGCCAGCGACAGGCCGGTCGCCTCGAGGACGCGGGTCAGGCTCTCGGTGGAGGGCCAGCGGGGACGGGGCGGATCGCCCGGTCCGAACCGCTTCGAGGGATTGAAGCTGGTCGCGTCCAGCCCGGCGCGGCGCGCCAGTCCCGAGGCGCTGAGGCCCTCGCGGCGGGCGAGGGCGTCGATCGCCTTCCACAGCCGGGCATGGGTGAGGGGCATGACGGATTTCCGGGCGGCCGCGACAGCCGATTCGCTGAGGTTACTTCGCCCGGATAGGAATATAAACCCGGATGGCTATTCCAGACCCAGCGCCCGCCGCTCGCGCCAGGCCTGGGCGACAGCGAGGGCGAGGACCAACAGGATGCCGTAGCTGGCGAGGTTGACCACTGTGTAGAAGGCCGCGAGCGGGGGGCGGACGTCGACGGCGACCAGAAGGTGGCTCATCACCACCAGCGACTGCAGGCCTGCGGCCCAGACGGGCCATGACCGACGGCTCTTCCAGGCGAGGGCGACGTAGACCACCAGCATGACGGTCTCGACCACGGCGAGCGGCCACTGGGCGCCGTACAGCTTCGCGTCCGACTGCAACATGAGCGTGGCGAGGGCCCCGATGGCGTAGGCCCCGCCCCCGACCCGCTCGGGCTCATCACCCTTCAGAAAGGCGAACGCCACCACCGCCACACCGACCGCCGTCGCGATCTGGGAGTAAGGAGTGTCGAACATCGGCATACCTCGCGATCGGGAAACCTCACACGGGGCGGGCTGCTACCCCAGTTTGGGGCTCATGGTGGCGGCACGCCGCTCCTGCCACGCCCAGAAGGTGCCGACGGCCAAGGCAATCAGGATGCCGTAGTTGGACATGTTGATAACCGTGGCGGCGGCATTTACTGGCGGCCGCAGACTGGCAGCCACGAGGGCGTGGCTGGTAACGACCAGGGCCTGGAAGCTGGACGCCCACACAGGCCATGCGCGTCGGCTGTGCCAAGCTAGACCGATGAAGACTATCAGCAGGACGAGCTCAATGCCCATCATCCCCCAGCGAGGAGTATTGGGCAGGGCGTCCCCCTTGATCATTGCCGTAGCCAGGAACGCCATTGAATACGCGGCGGCGCCAAGCCGCTCGGGCTCGTCGCCCTTCCAGAACGCGAAGACAACGGTGACTACGGCAACCGAGATCCCGACGAGGGCATAGATATCAAGCACAGAATCGCCCCCACACCGACAGCATGGGGGCGATAGTGCCTGAAATGTCTACCAGCGAAAATGACCGCTAGTGGACATTACTCCGAATTAAACCGCGCGGAGACGATGCTCGCCGGTGGTCTGAGGACGATCACCAGGCTTGCTTTCGAAACCGGCGTAGACGCCGTAACCAAGGCGACGGTGATCCTTCGCCAGCTCGCTGTGGCAAGCGACCATGGCCTGACGCGCCTCATTGAGGGCTGCAAGGGCCTCGAGCACCTTGGCCTGCGAATCGGCGCCCACGACGGGCGAGAGGTTCAGGGCTTCACGCGAGCCGATCATCGACTGCACCAAGGTAGTAGCGCGAGTGATGGCCGCATCGACGGCCTTCTCAGTCGCATTCAGATCGCCGGCGACGCTCGCGATCACTTGAGCCTTGTCCATAGAAGCCTCCAAGCGGAACAGGTAAACGAGGCCTTAACATAGACTGCTGTTCGCTGGTAGGGATTTGTTCACCATGCCGCGCGGTGTGTCGCCTTCCGGACACACGCCTCCGCCCACGGGCGGGGTGTCGCCCGGCTTGTCGACAGGTCCCAGTGCGAGGCCGTCGAGGCCGAGGCGGCGAGCCAGGGC
This sequence comes from Pseudomonadota bacterium, assembly GCA_023416055.1. Taxonomy (GTDB): domain Bacteria; phylum Pseudomonadota; class Alphaproteobacteria; order Caulobacterales; family Caulobacteraceae; genus Brevundimonas. Next base: position 2,711 of record JAEZIH010000272.1, read on the forward strand.
GGCGAGGGTGTTGTGGGTGTGGATGAGATGACCGCGGGCTTCGGCGAGGGCGCCGACCGCGGCCGCGGCGCCGGTGAAGGCGCGCTGACCCACGACGGCCGAAAGCCAGGCCTCGGCGCGAGCGGCCGGCAGGGCGGCGGCGAGGCCCGCGGTCTCGGCCAGGGCGTTCTCGATGGCGGCTTCAGCGGCGTAAAGGCGCGCCGCCAGCGCTTCTCCGACAGACTGTCTCGACATGGTTGATCCTCCGGTGACGCGCCTGGCGTAGCCGGGATCAATCAAGCGTTACAATAACTTGCAACTAGAGGTCGAAACCTGCGACCTGGAAGTGAGCGGTGAGCGAGGCGATCGGCTGGGCCTCGTCCTCCTGCCACGCCTCGGCGAGGACGTGGGCGACGCGGCGGCCGGCCTTGCTGATGCGCGCCCGGGCGTGGACGTCGACCGGCCGGCCCGAACGCAGGTAGGCCACGGTCACATTGATGGGGCGGGGCAGACGAAGGCGGGGGTACGACAGGGCGACCTGGGCCACGGCCGTCAGCTCCAGCAGGGCGGCGGTGGATCCGCCGTGCAGGGCAGGCAGCATGGGATTTCCGATCAGCCGGTCGGCGAAGGGCATGGTCACGGTCAGGGTGTCGCCCTCCTGCTCGCTGACAAGGCCGAGGAAGCGCGCATAGGGGATGCGGTCCAGCAGGTCGGTCATTTCGGCCCTCCCGCGCGCTCGCGGCCGCTGAGCACATAGGTGGCCTGGGCGGCGGCCACCGGGTCGTCGGGGCCGTCCTCGAACGCCCAGGCGCGGACGAAGGCGATCGAGTGGGTCAGGCGGTAGCAGCGGGCCTCGGCGACCAGATCGCGCCGCGGCTCGGCGGCCCGCATGTAGTCGACGCGCAGGTCGAGGGTGGCGATCGGCTCGAAGCGGTCGAGGCCGATCCACACCGCCAGGCCGCCGGCGTGGTCGAGCAGGGCCGTGACCAGGCCCCCGGACAGGACGCCGCTGTCCGGGTCGCCGACCAGATCCTCGCGCCACGGCACCCGGATGCGCACCCGGTCCCCATCAAGCCCGTCGAAGGCGAAGCCGAGAGCGTGGGTGTGGGCTGCGCCGGAGGCGAGCTGGGGCAGCAGGGAGACGAGGTCGGAAGAAGCCATGTTCTGCTATCAACCGGCGGCGGGCGGAGACGCAAGCGCCGCTCGCGCGTTCCCCGTCGACTGCGAGGACCCTACCGCCCCATGATCCGCTTCGAGGACCTGCTCAGGCCGACGCCGGCCGGCCTTTACTGCCCGCCCGGGGACTTCTTCATCGACCCGGTGGAACCCGTGGCGCGGGCGGTCATCACCCACGGCCACTCGGACCATGCGCGGGCGGGCCACGGGGCTGTTCTCGCCACGCCGCAGACGCTGGCCATCATGGCCGAGCGTTATGGCGAAGACTTCGCAGCCCGCGAACAGGCCGTGGGCTATGGCGAAACCGCCTCGCACAACGGCGTGGAGGTGACGCTGGTCCCCGCGGGCCATGTGCTGGGCTCGGCCCAGGCCGTGGTTCGCTGGCGCGGCCTGACCATTGTCGTGTCCGGCGACTACAAGCGGCGGCGCGATCCGACCTGCCGGCCGTTCGAGCCCGTGCCCTGCGACGTCTTCGTCTCGGAGGCCACCTTCGGTCTGCCGGTCTTCACCCATCCTCCGGACTCCGAGGAAATCGGCCGGCTGGTCCACTCCCTGCGGCAGTTTCCGGAGCGGGCCCACCTGGTCGGGGCCTATGCCCTGGGCAAGGCGCAGCGGGTCATCCGCCTGTTGCGCGAGGCGGGATGGGAGCGGCCGATCTATGTGCACGGGGCCCTCGACCGCCTGAACCGGCTCTATGAGCGGGAAGGGGTTGGGCTGGGACCGCTCGCGCCGGCGACGGGTCTCAAGCCCAACGCCCTGGGCGGCGAGGTGGTGATCGCGCCGCCGTCGGCGACGCAGGATCGTTGGGCCCGCCGTTTCGCCGATCCTGTCCTGGCCTTCGCCTCGGGGTGGATGGGAGTGCGCGCCCGGGCCCGGCAGAGAGGCGTGGAGCTGCCCCTGGTGTTGTCCGACCACGCCGACTGGCCGGAGCTGATCGCCACCTTCGCCGAGCTGCGGCCCGAGGAGGTGTGGATCACGCACGGCCGCGAAGAGGGGTTGCTGCGCTGGTGCGAGCTGAACGGCCAGAAGGCGAGGGCCCTGCGGCTGGTCGGCTACGACGACGAGGACGAGGAGGCTGCGGCTGAGGTCGAAGCCTAGGCCGCGGAGCGCGAGCGGCCCCTGGCGCGGGCGGGCGTGGCCGCGGCGGCGCGGACCTGCTCGAGGGCCGCATTCATGGCCATACGCAGCCGTTCCGGCTTGATGGGCTTCTCGACCACGGCGGCCATCCCCGAGGCGATGTATCTCCTCGCGTCATCGGGATCGGCGTTGGCGGGCAGGGCGACGATCGGGATGGCGCCGGCCGTCCCGTCGAGGGCGCGGATGGCCTGGGTCGCCTGGACGCCGTCCATGCGCGGCATCTTGATGTCCATCAGCACCAGATCGAACTGGCGCTCGCGCACGGCCTGGACGGCCTCAACGCCGTCCTCGGCGGTCTCGGAGGTGCAGCCGAACATCTCGCACAGGGCCTGGGCGACGACGCGGTTGGTGGCGTTGTCGTCGACGATCAGGATGTGCGGGGAGGCCGTCATCTCCAGGTCGGAGAGGGTCTGGACGTTCGAGGGCGCGGGAGCCTCGACGGCGCTGCGGCGGACCTCGACGTCGAAGGCGAAGGTCGCGCCGCGGCCGGGATTGTTCTCCGCCCAGATCCGCCCGCCCATGCGACCGATGATCTGGCGGCAGATGGGCAGGCCGAGGCCGGCGCCGTCCTGCGCCGAGCCGTGGATGAAGGGCTCGAAGATGGTCTCGACGCGCTCGGCGTCGACCCCCGGACCGTCGTCGCGCACGCGCGCCTCGAGGGTGACCCGGTCGCCGGCGGCGGCAGCCTTCAGACTGGCCTCCACCACGCCGTTGCGGGCGAACTTCAGGGCGTTGCCGATCAGGTTGTTGAAGACCTGCTTCAGCCGGGCGCCGTCGACGACGGCGGCCAGTTCGGTGTCGCCCTCGTAGCTGATCATCAGGGTGACGTTGTCTTGCGAGGCGCGCGGCGCCCAGGCGATCTGGACCTCGTCCATCAGGGCGCGCAGCGGCGTCGGCTCGGCGTGCAGCTCAAGCTCGCCGGCCTCGGCGCGGGACAGGTCGAGGGCGTCCTGGAGGATGCGCAGCAGGGACTCCGAGGACTCCACGATGGTGGTCACATGGGCCTGGGCCTGCGGATTCAGGGGCTGGCGGCGAAGCAGTTCGGCGACGGCGAGGACGCCGTTCATCGGCGTGCGCAGCTCATGGCTCATCACCGACAGGAACTGGCTGCGGGCCCGTGCCGAGGTGACGGCCTGGGTGTGGGTGTCGTCCAGTTCGCGCAGGCGAGCGGCCAGTTCGGCGGCTTCGCGGCGCTGGGCTTCGTGGGCCGCGCGCAGCAGGGACACGGCCGTCCCGACCCCGTGATAACGGCCGTTGCGGGTGACGATGAAGCCGCGCATCAGGTTCCCCGCGGAGCCGCGGGCGAGGGCGTCGCAGGCGGCGTCGATCGAGACGCCGGCGTCGATGACGGCCGGGTCGCGGTCCATCAGGCTGGACACGGGCCGCGTGGCGAACTGCGCGCGTCCGAAGGGACGGGCCATCTTGAGAAGGAAGTCGCGTCGCTCGATCAGGCCGACGGGCCGGCGGCCCTCGACGACGGCGATCGCAAGCGTGTCGGGCTCGCGTTCGAACCGGGCGAACACCTCGCTCCCGGGCGTTTGAGGCGTCACCGCCTCGGCGCGCTCGGTGAGGGATTCGATTGTCGGCATACTCACCGGCACTCCACTGCGACCGCCGGACAATGCCGGCAACCATTTGCGGAAGCGTTAAGCTGGCGAATCGGCGCCGTTCCGCCGTTTTTGCGCGGCCCGCGCGGCTGGTGTAGAAGGCCGGCCCGTCCCGAACGGCCCATCAACCCTGTCCATGCGCGCGGCCTGCGGCCGACCGCAGGTTTGTCATGAGCGCTATCCTGCAAAGTTCAGCAAAATCCGCTCTCGTGCTGTTTTCCGGCGGGCAGGACAGCGCCACCTGCCTGGCCTGGGCGCTGCAGCGATATGAGCGGGTCGAGACGGTCGGCTTCGACTATGGCCAGCGCCATGCGGTGGAGATGCAGGCGCGGCTGGACGTGCGCCAGGGCATGGCGCGGGTGATGCCGCAACGGGCCGACCGGCTGGGGCCGGATCATGTCGTCGACCTGACCGGCTACGGCCGCATCGCCGAGAGCGCCCTGACCAGCGAGCGGGCCATCGAGATGGATGCGCGGGGGCTGCCGACGACCTTCGTGCCGGGACGGAACCTGGTGTTTCTGACCGTGGCCGCGGCCTTGGCCGACCGGCGGGGTCTGGAGGTGCTGGTCGGGGGCATGTGCGAGACCGACTACTCGGGCTATCCGGACTGCCGGCGCGACACCCTCGACGCCATGGCGCAGGCGCTCAGCCTGGGTCTGGACAAGCCGGTGGTCATCGAGACGCCGCTGATGGCCCTGACCAAGGCCGAGACCTGGGAGCTGGCGCACGAACTAGGCGGGGAGGCGCTGGTCGAGCTGATCGTCGAGGCCTCGCACACCTGCTATCTCGGTGCCCGTGAACGGCGCCATGCGTGGGGTTATGGCTGCGGTGACTGCCCGGCCTGCGAACTGCGCGCAAAGGGCTACGGCGAATGGGCGGCGCGGCCATGACCTATTCGGCCAAGGAGGTGTTCCTGACCGTGCAGGGCGAGGGCGGCCAGGCCGGGCGGCCGGCGGTATTCCTGCGCTTCGCCGGCTGCAACCTGTGGAACGGGCTGGAGCGCGATCGGCCGACCGCGGTGTGCAGCTTCTGCGATACCGACTTCGTCGGCACCGACGGCGACGGCGGCGGCAAGTTCGCCTCCTCCGAGGTCCTGGCGGACCACGTGGCCTCGATGTGGCGGGGGAGGGACGGGGACCCGAAGCTGGTCGTCTGCACCGGCGGCGAGCCCCTGCTGCAGCTGGATGCGCCCCTGATCGACGCCCTGCATGCACGCGGCTTCGAGATCGCCATCGAGTCCAACGGCACCTTGGCGGCGCCGGGGGGGATCGACTGGATCTGCGTCAGCCCCAAGGCCGACGCGCCCGTGGTCCAGACATCGGGGCAGGAGCTGAAGCTGGTCTTCCCGCAGCCAAAGGCCATGCCGGACCGCTTCGAGCACCTCGCCTTCGAACGCTTCTGGCTGCAGCCGATGGACGGGCCTGACCGCGAGGCCAACACCGCCGCCGCCATCGACTACTGCCTGACCCATCCCCGGTGGCGCCTGAGCGTCCAGACCCACAAATACATCGGCGTCCGCTAATGCCCGTCTTCGAGATCACCAAACAGGCCACCTTCGACGCGGCCCACCACTTCCCCAACGAGCCCGAGGGCAGCATCTATCGTCGGGTGCACGGCCATTCGTTCACCGTCGAGGCGACCGTGAGGTCGGAAACCCTGGACGCCGAGCATGGATGGGTGGCGGACCTGGGCGCGCTGGACCGGGCGCTGAAGGCCGCGGCCGAGGAGCTGGATCACGGCATGCTCAACGAGAAGCCGGGGCTGGAGCGGCCGTCGCTGGAGAACCTGTGCCTGTGGTTCGCCGGGCGGCTGAAGCCGGAGTGGCCGGGCCTCTGCCGCGTGCAGGTGGCGCGGCCGACCATCAACGAACGCTGCGTGCTCTCGCTGTGAGCGGGCTGCGCGTACGCCCCGGGACGGCGGCCGACGCACCGGCCCTGTCGGCGCTCTACGAGGCCTCCGTGAGGGAGCTGGGCGCCCGGAACTATTCGGAAGCGCAGGTCGCCGCCTGGGCGTCGCTGACGCCGTCCGCCGACTCGCTCGCCGCGCGGCTGGATGACGGGCGGATGCGTCTGGTTGCGGAGCTCGAGGCGGTCGCCGGCTTCATCGACGTCGAGGCCGACGGCCACATCGACCTGCTGTATGTGGCCCCGGAAGCGGCCGGGCAGGGGGTCGCGCGCCTGTTGCTGGAGACGGCGGAGGCGCTGGCGGCGGCCCAGGGCGTGCTCCGGCTCTACGCCGAGGCCAGCGAAACGGCGCGGCCGGCGTTCGAGCGACTGGGCTATGCGGTGACGGCCCGGCGTGACTTCGAGGTCGCCGGCGTTCCCATCCACAACTGGGCGGTCGAGAAGACCCTCTAGCAGTCCCGGCCCTGGCGTTGGCGCTGCTCGCAGCGGCGTTGCTCGCGCTCATACGCGCGCTGTTCGCGCTCGCGTTTGGCGCGGGTTTCCTCGTCCGAGGTGGTGACGGCGTCCACGCCTGCCCCGACCACGGCCCCGGTCGCCCGGGCCGCGCCGCCCACAACTGCGCCGGCCGTGCCCACCGCCGCCCCGACCAGACAGCCCTGCAGCATCAGCGCGCCGGCAAGAAGAGCCGTGAGCGCGGCGCCTCGCGAAATCATGGTCGTCATCGGCAGGCTCCCTGCACCCACCCGGGGTCGGCCCGGACCGGGCCCCTGGAGCGGGACGGATGGTGGGCGGCGAGGGGTTCGAACCCCCGACCCCCTCGGTGTAAACGAGGTGCTCTGACCAGCTGAGCTAGCCGCCCGTCCTTGCCCCGGGACTAGAACCGGAAGCTGGCCCGCAGGAACAGCATGTAGCGGACGTAGTCCTCGATCATTTCCGCGTCGGCGCTGACCGAAAGCATGCCCAGCTCGTTGCCGACGTTCAGGCGGAAGCCGATGATCGGGCCGCCGCCCTCGATCGAGTCCGGCGTCAGGGTGAAGTCGCCGCCGCCCGAACGGAAGCGGGCGATGGTTTCGCCCGGATCCACCGAGATGTTCTGGCGCCAGCCCAGCCGCAGCTCGGGCCGCAGCCAGTCGTCCTGGCCCATCTTCATGCCGATGTTCACAGCCGCCGTGGCCGAGAACATGTGGCCCTCGCGGTCGTCGATCTCGAGATCGAAGCCGTCGCCGCCGCCTTCTTCGACGTGACCGTCCTCGCTGAGCGAGAAGAACTCGGCATAGGCCTCGGGGCGGATGGTGAAGCGGCCGAACTGGCGCTCGTAGGAGAAGCCGCCCGCCGCGGCGAGGGTGAAGCCGTTCCAGTCAGATTCGTTGGACAGGTTCAGGCCCTGGCCCACAAGCCGGCGCTCGGAGGAGAAGGAGGCGTACCCCGCCGCCGCCCGCGCCCAGGTGGTCCAGTACTGACCCTGCGCGCGCCAGTAGAGGCCGAGCTCCAGCAGGTTGGCGGACAGAACCTCCTCGGCTTCCGACTCGGGGTCCTCGAGGTCCGAGGAGGTGAAGGCCACGCTGAGGCCGACGGCGCCCAGGCCGGTGCCGCGCTCGATGCCGCCGGCGACGCCGAAGCCCTCGGAGCGGAAGCCGTAGGTGTCGGTCTTGTCCTTGTCGGCGTAGAAGTTGATCTCCTGCACCCAGGCGCTGGTCTCGCCCGGCGTGGCCGAGGCGTTGCGGCCGGTCAGGGCGCGGGTCACGGCGTCGACGCCCGAAGCCAGCGACAGCAGCGGACCGCCCGAGTGCTCGGGCAGCAGCTGCTCGTACAGGTTCAGGAAGTCGTCGCGGTCGGTCTGCGCAAGGAAGGCGTTGCGCACGGCCTCGGCCCCATCGGCGCCGATGGCGCCGTAGAAGGCGTCGAACATCTGGGCTTCGCTGGTGATCAGCTGGGCCTCTTCGGCGGTGCGTCGGCGGACGTCGGCGTAGACCTGGCCCGCGCCCACGTCAGCGCCGGCCTCGACCCGGTACAGATAGGGCGAGTTGAGCTCGATCGACTCGAAGTCGATGGCGCCGAAGTTCAGCGTCCCGGCGTCGATCAGGGTGTAACGGTCGGGCGAGGTCAGCAGGGAGGTGAAGCGGACGCCCAGGCCGGCCCCGTCAGCCAGCGTGGCCGTGCCCGAGACGTTGAAGGTGCCGGCGGCGCCGTTGGTGGGGTCGAGCGAGACGATCAGATTGCCGTCCCCGCCGACGTTCAGGCTGGAGAGGGTGAGGGCGTCGATGTGACGTCCTTCGAGGGTGCCGTTGGCGACATTGATGTCCAGCGCTCCGTCGGTGTCGGTCAGGGCCCCGCGGACCACGGCTCCGCCGGTGATGTCCAGCCGGTCCGCGCCGTCGCCGAAGGCGATGTCGCCGACCACGACGCCGTTGCGGATGTCCAGCGCATCCGCCCCGCTGCCGAGCAGGATGTCGCCGTAGATGTTGGGCTCGTCATTGTCCGGCACGCCGTCGCCGTCGCTGTCCGGATTGCTCGAGGTCGGCGGCGCGGCGATCCCGTCCTGGAGCAGGGTCACGCCCGTAGTGTTGGCGCGCACGTCGATGGCCGTCCGGGAGCCGGTGATCGGGTCGCTGGCCGAGGTAGAAGTCAGGTTGGCCTGGATACTGCCGTTGTTGACGATCGAGGTCAGGCCGCCGCTGAGGTCCTGGATGGCGTAGACGTCGGCGGTGCCGCCACCGGCGCTGGACAGGATCGTGCCGCTGTTGACCAGGCTGTTGACGGTGGCGCCTTCGTCGATGCGGATGGTCCGGTTGGTCGTCGCTTCCTGGCTGTTGGAACCGGCGGTGATCGTGCCGGTGTTGATGATCGTCGGGACAATCGCCCCGTCACCGATCCGGACCGCCGTCGAGTCGGCCTGGAAGGCCAGGCTGGCGATGGTGCCGTCGTTGCGCAGGCCGCCGGCGATGTTCACCGTCTGGCCGGCGTTGCCGCCGATGACGATGGCGTTGGCGGCGACCTCGTCATAGACGCCCTGGGCGGTGACGTTGCCGCGGTTGATGAAGCCGTAGGCCTCGTCGCCCGTGCCGGCCGCGCCGAGCGAAATGGACTGGGTTTCCGAGCCGATCACGATCGCCGGCGCGCCGCCGTAGGAGGTGACGCTCGCGGTGCTTTCGGCCCCATCCAGGATGCCGTCGCCGTCGCGGTCCGCATCGGTGCGGTTGGGAACGCCGTCGCCGTCGTCGTCCTCATCACCGTTCTTGACGCCATCGCCGTCGTCGTCGCCTTCGACGCCGCCGCTGCCGTAGGTCGGCGCGCGGTCGAGCACCACGCCGCCACCGACGTTGCCGGCGATGACCAGGGCGGGGCCGCCCTGCAGCAGGTCGTCCGCGTCCAGCTCGTCGAGGAAGATGACACGCGGGTTGTTTTCGGCGGTTTCCTTGTAGTCTTCCGGGCGGTCGCCGGGGCGCGAAGTGTAGCGATAGCCGGTGGCGGTGATGTTGGAGTGGATGACGACCCGCCCGTCGACGTCGCCTTCGACGGCGAAGCCGACCGCATTCTCACCGCGTACCGAGATATCGCCACCCGTCCGGATGTCCCCGGTGACGTCGCCCTCGACCCGGACGCCGTAGGTGTCGTTGCCGACCACCAGCACATTGCCGAACATGTCGAAGGTGCCGTTCAGGCCGGCTTCGAGCCGGATGCCGTACGAGTTGTTGCCGTCAACGGCGATCTGGCTGCCCTGGTTGACCTTGATGTCGCCGTTCAGGGGCGACGCGCCGACCAGACGAACGCCGTAGCGCTCCGTGCCGTTGGCGAAGGGGCCGTCACCGTCGCCGTCATCGTCCACATCGACATCCGTGTCGGTGGTGATGTCGTCGAGGACCGCGATGTTTCCGGTGATGTCGATGTCGGCGGTGTTGCCGCCCTCGATCAGAACGCCCGTCGAGCCGGGGCCGCCGTTGTTGATGGAGATCCCGCCGCCGGCCATGGTGAAGTCGTGGCTGGAGTTCACCCGGACCGCCACGCCGTTGTTCAGGGTGATCGTGCCGCCGGTCTGCAGCCGGATGCTGTCAGGACCGCTGCCCGTCGCGTTCGCCGTGGTGATCGGCGTGTCGCGGGTGCTCGAAATGATCACCTCGGCCGCTGCGCCGGAAGCCGCCAACAGAGGAGCGATCGCCACCGCGGTCGCAAGCAGAATACGCATTCAGAAGAACCCCTGTGGTCGACACGCGCAGAGACGCCGGCGATCCTCTAACAGGGACCGGGCCAGCCTGCCTCAAGTTTCTCGAATTTGAGGCGAATGCAAGGCCGAAGGCGTGGACGCCCTGTATCCGGGAAGCGTGGCTATTGTGAAAGTCGCGATCAGTATGATATCACTTCTATATCGTTTTCAGGAGGGATAGATGACGACCACCCATGCCCGATCCACCGAGCGGCCGGCCGCAACGGCCAACGGGATTTTCATGCTGCTGCTGGGCCTGCTTCTGGCGGTCGGCGGGCCTCTGGCTATCGTGCTGGATCCCGGCAATGTCGGCTTGCTGATCGCGGGCATCGTGGCGGGCGTCCTCGGCCTGCTGCTGCTGTGCGGACTCTATTCGCTGCAGCCCAACGAGGGCATGGCCATCCTGCTGTTCGGCGACTATCGCGGCACCGATCGCAAGACCGGCCTGCGCTGGGTGCTGCCTTGGTACAGCCGCAAGAAGATCAGCCTGCGGGTGCGCAACCTGACCAGCGACAAGCTGAAGGTGAACGACAAGCGCGGCAATCCGATCGAGATCGCCGCGAACGTGGTCTGGCGGGTCAAGGATTCGGCGCAGGCCCTGTTCGACGTCGACGACTATCAGGCCTTTGTGAACATCCAGGTCGACACGGGCCTGCGCGATCTGGCCTCGCACTACGCCTATGACCACGGCGAGGAGCACGAACTGACCCTGCGCGCGGACGCCGAGGAAGTGGCCGCCAAGCTGCGCGAGGAACTGGTCGGCCGGGTCAAGGTCGCCGGCATCGTCATCGACGAGGCGCGCCTGGCCCACCTGGCCTACGCCCCGGAGATCGCCAGCGCCATGCTGAAGCGCCAGCAGGCCGAGGCGGTGCTCTCCGCCCGTCGGCTGATCGTGAAGGGCGCCGTGGGCATGGTCGAGAGCGCCCTGACCGATCTGGGCGAGCGCGGCGTGGTCGAGCTGGACGAGGACCGCAAGGCGGCCATGGTGTCGAACCTGCTGGTGGTGCTGTGCGCCGACCGCGAGGCGCAGCCCGTGGTCAATACCGGCACCCTGTACGGCTGACATGACCCGTCCCAGGAAGCCGTTCCTGATGCGGACCTCTCCCGGGGTGATGGCGGCGGTCGAGAAATTGGCCGCCGCCGAACTGCGCTCGGTCAACGCCCAGGTGGAGATCCTGCTGCGCGAGGCCCTGGCTCGACGGGGCGTCGATCCCGTCGAGGACGAGCCGCCGTCGGATGACGCTTGAGCTTCGCCGTCCCGGGCGCTAGGGCGCGCGGATGGTCAAGTCTCACATGTCCCGGGTCCGCAAGGCGCGCCGCATCCAGAAGCGGATCCGGCGCGTGGGTCCGCTCGGCGTCAGCGCCGCCGAGAAGGAGCTGATGAACCTCGCGGGGATCGAGGTCCAGGAGGGCGAACTGCGCCTTATCCCGGGCTGGGACGAGGAGGTGTCCGAGACGCTGAAGGCGACCAAGGCCGCGAGCGAGGACCCGCGCACCCGCTTCGTCGACACGACCATGCTCTATGCGCCCAAGTCGGGCGGGGTGAAGCGCTATCTGCTGTCGAAGAAAGCCTGGCTGGAGGCGAACCGGCCGGGCGTCGCCCACACCCTCGTGGTGCCGGGCGCGCATCACAAGGCCGGCGACGACGGCGTCGTGCAGCTGCACGCCACCAAGCTTCCGTTCGGCGACGGCTACCGCTGGCCGACCTCGGTGCGGCGCTGGGGCGCCTGGGTGGCCTCGCTGAACCCGACCCTGATCGAGGCCGGAGACCCCTATACGCCGGGGCAGGGGGCGCTGGAGGCCGGCCAGCGGGCCGGTTGCCCGGTGGTCGGCTTCTGTCACTCGGACCCCGCCGGCCTCGCCGCCCTGCATTTCGGCGAATGGGCCAAGAAGCCCGTCGAGAAGCGCTGGGCCCGGCTGTTCGGCCAGTTCGACCGCGTCGTCTCGCCGAGCCGCTACATCGCCCGCCGACTGGAAGAGGCCGGGATCAGGGACATCGTCATCCAGCCGCTGGGGGTGGAGGTCGACACCTTCCATCCGGATCGTCGCGACCGCGACTGGCTGCTGAAGAAGCTGAACCTGTCGGCCTCGGCCCGGATCCTGTGCTTCGCCGGTCGGCCGGCGCGCGAGAAGAACATCGACCTGCTGATCGAGGCGGTGCAGCGGCTGGGCGATCCGTATCACCTGGTGCTGGTCGGGGCGGGGCAGGGGCTGCCGCCCGAGGACCGGGTCATCTCGCTGCCGTACGAGGCCAATCCCAAGGCGGTGGCCAGGATCATCGCCAGCTGCGACGCCTTCGTGCACGCCAATGACAAGGAGCCGTTCGGCCTGATCGTGCTGGAGGCCATGGCCTGCGGGCGGCCGGTGGTCGGTGTCAACGCGGGCGGGGTCAAGGAGACGGTCGACGAGACCGTCGGCCAGCTGTCGCCGACCACCTCGTCGCGCGACTACGCCGCCGCCGTCGAGGCGCTGTTCGAACGCGACATCGAGGCGGTGGGCGCGGCGGCCCGCCGGAAGGCGGTCGAGCGCTTCGCCTGGAACCGGGTCTTCGAGGACCTGTGCAAGACCTATGCGGACGTCAGCGGCGCGGGCGCCTTCGTCGAGCCGGCGGAACGCTGAACCACTTGCCCGCGGGCGCGGACGCCCTTAGCCGTGTCGGTGAAGGGGAGATCCGACCATGAAACGCCTGCTGCTCGCCGCCGCCGTCTCGCTGCTGACCGCCAGCACCGCGATGGCCCAGACCGTCTACATCGCGCGCCACGCCGAGAAGGCGGACGCCAGCGCCGATCCGGACCTGTCCGAAGCCGGTCAGGCGCGGGCCCGGGCCCTGGCCGAGGCGCTGCGGGACGCCCATCCGGTGCTGGTTCTGACCACCCCCCTTAAGCGGACCATTCAGACGGCGGCCCCGACGGCCGACTATCATTCGGCTCCCTCGGAGGTCGTTTCGCTTGAGGGAGGCGGCGCGGCCCACATCGCGGCCACTGTGGCGCGCGTCCGCGCCCTGCCGGAGGATGCGGTGGTGCTGATCGTCGGACACAGCAACACCGTGCCGCTGATCGCCCGGGCGCTGGGCTATGCCGAGGCGGCGGACATGCCGGAGTGCGAATACGACCGGCTGACGGTGCTGCACCTGATGGACGACGGCGCGCACGGCGAGATCAGGCGGTACGGCGAACCGACCAGCTGCTGAGTCAGACGGCCCCTCCCAAGGCCTGATCGAGTTCCGCTTTGACGGCCTCCATGAAGGAGTCCGGCATGCGGCCGAGTGGCTGCATGCGAGATGCTTCGACAGTGGCTATCCTGCTCGTCCGGATCAGCGACGGCGCGGGGAGTCCGGCCTCTGCGAAGTGTCTGCCCAAGGCGATATCACCGGGCCAGCGACGGTGCTCGGCGCTGGTGATCATCAGGACCCAGTGGAGTTGTCCATCGCTCCCAAGCGGAGCGGCGGACACTACAAGGGCAGGGCGCCGCTGCCGAATGTCCCTGTCGGTATAGGGAAAAGGGACCTTGACGACATCGCCCGCCCTAAAGGTTGGCATAGGCGCGCTGGTCGGCTTCGCTGTTCCACTCCTCGAACGCGGCGAACGGATCGTCCTGAACCGTTGTGCGCGCCTTGCTGAGGGTCACTTGACCGTCACGAATCTCATACGCCAGTTCATCGCCAGCCTTCAGGCCCAAGGCATTGCGCACCGCCTGGGGAACGGTGGTCTGCGCCTTGCTGGTGATGCGGCTTGTGATCATGCGGTAAGGATAATCCTTACCGACTGGAGGTCAAGCTATACGTCCAGCTCATCCACCACGAAGCGGGCGTTTTCCTGGATGAACTGGTAGCGGGCCTCGGCCTTCTTGCCCATCAGGCGCTCGACCAGGTCCTCGATCTCGGACTCGTCGCCGGGCAGTTCGACCCGCGCGAGAGTGCGCTTCTTCGGATCCATGGTGGTCTCCTTGAGCTGGGAGGCCATCATCTCGCCGAGACCCTTGAAGCGGCCGATTTCGACCTTCTTGCCCTTGAAGGTCGTGGCCATCAGCTCGTCGCGGTGGGCGTCGTCGCGGGCGTATTCCGACAGCGGGCCGGCCTGGATGCGGTAGAGCGGCGGCAGTGCCATGAACAGCCGGCCCTGACGGATGACGTCGGGCATCACCCGGTAGAAGTAGGTGATCAGCAGGGCGGCGATGTGCGCGCCGTCCACGTCGGCGTCGGTCATGATGACGATGCGCTCGTAGCGCAGGTCTTCGATGTTGAAGCGGCTGCCGGGCTGGACGCCCAGCGCCAGGGTCAGGTCCGACAGCTCGGCGTTCTGGCGCAGCTTGTCGACCGAGGCCGAGGCCACGTTCAGGATCTTGCCGCGCAGGGGCAAGATGGCCTGGGTGTTGCGGTCGCGGGCCTGTTTGGCCGAGCCGCCGGCCGAGTCGCCCTCGACGATGAACAGCTCGGTGCCTTCCGCCGCCTGGCGCGTGCAGTCGGCCAGCTTGCCAGGCAGGCGCAGCTTGCGGGTGGCGGCGGCGCGCTGGACCTCCTTGTCCTTGCGCCTGCGCAGCCGGTCCTCGGCCCGCTCGATGATGAAACCGAGCAGCTGGTTGGCCTGCTTGGGGCTTTCGGTCAGCCAGTGGTCGAACGGGTCGCGCAGCAGCTGTTCGACCAGACGCGCGCCCTCGGGCGAGGACAGGCGGTCCTTGGTCTGGCCCTGGAACTCGGGGTTGCGGATGAACACCGAGATCAGGGCGCCGGCGTTTGCGATGACGTCCTCGGCGGTGATCAGGCCGGCGCGTTTCTCATTGGTCAGCTCCCCATAGGCCTTCAGCCCCTTCACCAGGGCGGCGCGGAAGCCGGACTCGTGGGTGCCGCCGTCAGGGGTCGAGACGGTGTTACAGTAGGAGCTGACGAAGCCGTCGGCCTCGCCGAAGCCGGCCGGAGACCAGGTCACGGCCCATTCCACCGCGCCCGCCTCGCCTTTGCGCTCGACCCGGCCCGCGAAAGTCGGGGCGACGGTCTCGATCTCGCCAATGCGCTCGGCCAGGGCGTCTGCGAGGCCGTTCGGGAAGTGGAAGACGGCTTCCGCCGGGGTGTGGTCGGTGATCCGCTCAGGGGCGCAGGTCCAGCGGATCTCGACGCCGCGGAACAGATAGGCCTTGGAACGGGCCATGCGGAACAGGCGCGCCGGCTTGAAGGCCGCGCCGACGCCGAAGATCTCCTCGTCCGGCTTGAAGCGGATCAGGGTGCCCTTCTTGCGCGACGGGCCGACTTGCTGGATCGGGCCCAGCACGTGGCCGCGGCTGAAGGACTGCCGCCACTCGTGGCCGTCGCGCCAGACGGTGACGTCCAGCCGCTCCGACAGGGCGTTGACCACCGAGACGCCGACGCCGTGCAGGCCGCCCGAGGTCTCGTAGGCCTTGCCCGAGAATTTGCCGCCCGAGTGCAGCACGGTCATGACGACTTCCAGCGCCGACTTGCCCGGGTGCTTGGGGTGCGGGTCCACCGGAATGCCGCGGCCATCGTCGCGGACCGACAGATAGCCGTCGGCGTCGAGGTCGACGGTGATCAGCTTCGCGTGCTTGGCCACCGCCTCGTCCATGGCGTTGTCCAGGACTTCGGCGAAGAGGTGGTGCAGGGCGCGCTCGTCGGTGCCGCCGATGTACATGCCCGGGCGCTTGCGTACGGGCTCCAGCCCCTCCAGCACCTCGATCGACGAGGCCGAATAGCCGGTGGCGGCGGCCAGCGGCGCGGCGGCGGCGTGTTCGGCGAGCGCCGGTGCGGCTTCAGCCCTGGGCGCCACGGCCTGGGGCTTCAGCGCCGGTTCGGGCGCCGCGGGCGCGGCAGGGGTCGTCGCCGGGCCTTGCGGCTCGGGGATGTCATCGAACAGGGAAGGCGCGGCGTTGGGACCCATACCGATACTGTGCTGCGATTCGGGGACCGGTCTGGTAGGCCCGGCGGCGCTTCTCCACAAGCGGAACCGCGGCGGCGGCGGGCGACGGCAGCACCGCCCGGGCCATGACCGCCATGAACAGCACCCATGGCAGGCCCTGGTGGGCCAGCAGGATGGATTCCGACAGGCTGAGCACGATGAAGGCGGCGAGGAAGCCCAGCGCCCACCAGCCCTCGCGCACGCCCTGTGCGCCCGAGCGCAGCAGGGTCACGAGCGAAGTGACGGCGATCAGGGCCCCGACCAGGACGGCGCCCGGCCAACCCAGCTGGACCAGCAGGTCGATCCAGCCGTTGTGGGCGTTGGGCACCGGCCACTGGGTCTCCTTGCGCACCCAGTCGGCGGGGGCGGACTCGCCCTCGCGGCCCCAGAAGGCGCCGTAGCCGTAGCCGGTCCAGGGTTCGTCGGCGACCTTGCGCATCAGGCTGGCCCAGATGTCGGTCCGGCCGGTCAGGGACGGGTCCTTGCCGAGTGCCTCAAGCAGGGCCACCGAGTGCGTTTCCCACAGCCAGACGCCGGCTCCGGCCAGCACCACCGCCGTCCACACCGCCACCACGGTGAAGGCGGGGCCGCCGCGACGCAGGGTCCAGAAGCCCGCCACCATGCCTACGCCCAGCATCAGGCATAGCAGCGAGGTCTTGGACTGGGTGGCGAGGACGAGGGCGCTGGAGAGGGCGAGGGTCAGGGCCGGGAGCAGCCGGCGCGGGTCGGGCGAGGCGAGGCAGGCCGCCGCGGCGGTGGCGCCGATCACCATCACCGCCCCCATCTGGTTCTTCTCGTACCACAGGCCGCGCCACAGGCCGGCGTTCTCCTCCTGGTGCACCCCGATGGCTGGGAAGGCGAAGACCATCACCAGGCTGCCGACCGCGAGGATGAGGGCCGTGTGCATAAGCAGGCGCGGCAGGTGCGGGCCGCGGAACACAGCGCCGAGGTAGAGGGCGAAGGCGCCGCTGATGGCCAGGGCGATGACCCGCCGGGTGGTGGTCTGGAAGTCGATCGACCAGTAGCGCGAGGCGAAGGCCAGGCCGATCAGCAGGACGATCGCGATCATCGCCGGCCATGCCCGCCAGAGCCGGTCGAGACGGTACAGCAGCAGTCCGCCGATGGCCGCATAGGCCGGCAGCCAGACCAGCCTGAGTATCGGCGTCTCCTCCTGGGTCGGCGCGAACACCGGACCGATCAGGGCGCCCGTCAGCATGGCGATGATCACGACGCAGATCGCCCGCTCCCAGAGGCTGGGGGCGGGGTCGCCGGGAATAGTGGCGGACGGGAGCGCGTGCACGGAGGGAGAGTCGATCTTCGCCGTTAAGGAAGCGTTGGCGAGCGCCCTCCAGCGGGCCTCCGTCAAACAGCGTAAGGCAAAGCTAGTGGTCTGGATTTCCGAGAGATTTGGGCGGCGTGCGGGAACGGGTTTCGAATCCGCACGCTTAATGAGCAACCAACGAGGTTACATATGAAAGCTCTCAATCTCGTCACCCTCGTCCTGCTCATCGTCGGGGGCCTGAACTGGGGCCTCGTCGGCGCCTTTGAGTTCGACCTGGTCGCCGCCATCTTCGGCGAAGGCTCGGCCCTGTCGCGTCTGGTCTACGTCCTCGTCGGCCTGTCCGCCCTGTGGCAGATCATGCCGCTGGTGCGCGCCTTCCGCACGGACGAGCCGCACGCCCAAGGCGGCCGTCGCGACGCCACCACCGCCCGAATGTAAGTCCGGAGGCGG
>JAEZIH010000015.1 GCA_023416055.1 Pseudomonadota bacterium
GCCGCTGGCGCTGGAGATCGTCTGCGGCCGCGACCGCCTCGTCACCGGCTGCGGCTGGACGCCGCGCGCGCCCGACCGGCAGGGCCTGCGCCTCGGCCCCGGCCATTCCACCCTGACCCTCGGCGAGGGCGCCGTGGCCGCGCCGCTGGGCGGCTGGAAGGCCGAACTGCTGGGACCGCGCCTGATCGGCCGGCCGCTGACCCTCGAGGTCAACCGCCGCGACGGCGAGGGCGCGGTCTGGCTGGAGGCCGAGCACGACGGCTGGGTCCAGGCCTTCGGCCTGCTGCACCAGCGCCGCCTCTATCTCGACCAGCGCCTCGACGAACTGCGCGCCGAGGAGCGTCTGCATCCGGCCCCGGGCCAGAAGGACGTCATCCGCGCCATCGCCGCCCCCTACGCCGTGCGCTTCCAGCTCGAGCCGGGCGTCCAGGCCTCCCTCGCCCGCGACCGCCGCTCCATCCTGCTGCGCGGCCATTCCGGCC
The DNA here is from genome assembly GCA_023416055.1 of Pseudomonadota bacterium. Classification (GTDB taxonomy): domain Bacteria; phylum Pseudomonadota; class Alphaproteobacteria; order Caulobacterales; family Caulobacteraceae; genus Brevundimonas. The sequence goes on from JAEZIH010000015.1 coordinate 483, forward strand.
GCGGCTGGTGGTTCCGCACCGACGGACCGGACGTGGCCATCGAGCCCTCGGTGCACGTCGACGAGGGCCTCACCCGGCGCTCGCTGCAGATCGTCGTGCGCGGCTCGGCCCGCACCGATTCCGAGACCAAGATCCGCTGGAAGCTCAGCCCCGCCGGCGCCGGCGGCGATCCGACTTGAGTCCGGGGTCGTCGGGGACCATCTGACGGCCTTCCGCGTTACGACTGATCCGACACAGGACCGCCATGACCCTCGCCGATCCCGCCACCCCGCCCGACGACCTGATCAAGGAGGGCTCCGACGCCGGCTTCATGGCCGACGTGGTCGAGGCCTCGAAGACCCAGCCGGTGCTGGTCGACTTCTGGGCCACCTGGTGCGGGCCGTGCCGCACCCTGACCCCCATGCTGGAGAAGGCCGTCCGCGCCGCCGGCGGGGCGGTCAAGCTGGTCAAGATCGACGTCGACCGGAACCCGGCCTACGCCGGCCAGCTGCGCGTCCAGTCGATCCCCACCGTCTACGCCTTCGTCAACGGTCAGCCGGTCGACGGCTTCCAGGGCGCGGTGCCCGAAAGCCAGCTGAAGGCCTTCATCGACAAGCTGACCGGCGGAACCAGCGCCAACTCCGACATCGAGCAACTGATGTCGATGGGCGAGGAGTCGCTGTCGCTGAACGATCTCGGCGGCGCCGCCCAGGCCTTCGCACAGGTCCTGACCCTCGAGCCGGGCCACGAGGGCGCGGTCGCCGGCATGGCCCGGGTCTATCTCGCCGACGGCGACATCGACCAGGCCCGCCAGACCATCGCCATGGCCCCCGCCGACTCGAAGAACGCCCAGGTCCAGTCGGTCCGCGCCCAGCTGTCGCTGGCCTCGACCGCCCCGGCCGGCGCCGGCGCCGAGCTCGAGGCCCGCGTCGCCGCCGATCCGTCCGACCACCAGGCCCGCTTCGACCTCGCCCTCGCCCAGGCCGCCGCCGGCGACCTGAAGGGCGCCGTCGACAACCTGCTGACCATCGTCGCCGCCGACCGCGAGTGGAACGACCAGGCCGCCCGCAAGCAGCTGCTGACGGTGTTCGACGCGGCCGGCGCCTCGTCCGACATCGCCCGCGACGGCCGCCGCCGTCTGTCCTCCCTGCTGTTCGCCTAGGGGCCGGGGATGGCGCAGGGATACGTCAGGGCCGCCGACCTGCCGCAGGTCATTCCGGTCTTCCCCCTCCCCGGCGCCATCCTGCTGCCGCGCGGCCAGCTGCCGCTGAACATCTTCGAGCCGCGCTATCTGAACATGGTCGACGACGCCATGGCGGGCGACCGCATCATCGGCATGGTCCAGCCGCAGGGCGGCTCACCCCGCCTGCCCGGCCTGTCGCCGGTCGGCTGCGCCGGCCGCATCACTGGCTTCGCCGAGACCTCGGACGGTCGATACCTGATCACCCTGACCGGCTGCGCCCGCTTCCGCCTGTCCAGCGAGCTGCCGGTGCAGACGCCGTACCGCCAGATCCGCGCCGACTTCGCCCCCTTCGAGGCCGACCTGGCCGCGCCTCCCGCCGACGACGCCGGCCTCGACCGCGACCTGCTTCTCGACGCCCTGCGGGCCTATCTGGAGACGCGCGGGCTCGACATCGACTGGGACACCGCCGAGACCGCCCCGCCCGAGGCCTTGGTCAACAGCCTGTCCATGGCCCTGCCCTTCGATCCGCCCGAGAAGCAGGCCCTGCTCGAGGCCCGCCTCCTCACCGACCGCGCCGCCGTCCTCACCGCCCTGATGACCATCGACGCCGCCGGCGACGGCGACGGCGAGAACGGAGCGATGCAGTAGGAGGTCCTAGGCTCTAGGTTTTTGGGGACTAGGTTAAGTTCGCCTTCCGCGCCGCACCCGGCCCTGGTCCCTAGAACCTAGAACCTAGAACCTAGAACCTAGCCCCTGGAACCCATGTCCGACACCTTCCACACACCCGCCTCCGTCGACCCCCGCCTGCTAGAGGTGCTGGTCTGCCCGGTCACCCGCGGCCGCCTGAGCTATGACCGCGAGCGACAGGAGCTGGTTTCCAAGGGGGCGAAGCTCGCCTATCCGATCCGCGACGGCGTGCCGATCATGCTGCCGGAAGAGGCCCGCAAGCTGGACTGAGCGCTACAGCGCCTCTCCTCGCAGCAGTCGCGGCAGATCCCCCGTCGCCCCGCCGGCCTCGTGCATGAAGGCGCGGCGCAGGGGGGCGATGCGGTTGACCACGGCGATGCCGACGTCCCGCGCCAGCCGCACCGGCGCCAGGTCGTTGGAGAACAGCCGCACGAAGCCGTCGAAGCCGGCCGCCAGCGCCGCATTGTCGAACCGCCGCCAGCGGGCGTAGCGGTCCAGCACCGTCTCCGAGCCGATGTCCTCGCCCAGCCGCGCCGCCTCGACCAGCACCTCGGCGAGGGCGGCGGCGTCCTTCAGCCCCATGTTCAGGCCCTGCCCGGCCACCGGATGCACTCCGTGGGCGGCGTCGCCGATCAGGGCGATGCGCGGCGCCGTCAGCGCCTCGGCCAGCTGCAGCGACAGCGGATAGACGAAGCGGGGCCCGACCACTGTGACGTCATCGAGGAAGTCGCCGAAACGCCGCATCAGATGGGCGTGGAAGGCGGCGTCGGAACAGGTCTTCAGCGCTTCGGCCCGGCGCGTGCTCTCGGTCCACACCAGGCTGGCGCGCTGCTCGGTCAGCGGCAGGATGGCGAACGGCCCGTCGGGAAGAAAATACTCGTGCGCCACGTTGCCGTGGTCGCGCCCCAGGGCGACGGTGGCCACAACCCCGCTCTGCCTGTAGCCCCAGCCCAGGGTGTCGATGCCGGCCTCGCGCCGCACCCGCGATCCACGCCCCTCGGCCCCGACCACCAGCGCTGCATGCAGCACGGCGCCGTCGGCCAGCACGACCTCAGCCCCGCCGGGCCCGACCTTCACCGCCTCGACCGACGCCGGGGCGCGCAGCTCGATCCCCGCCGCGGTCACCGCCTCGGCCAGGGCCACGCGCAGGCGCCGGTACTCGACCATGTAGCCCAGCGGCTCGCCGCCGGTGCGTTCGCCGATCTCGTCGGCGTCGAAGCGCAGGAAGGCCGACGACGGCGGCGGCGAGGCCGCCCCCGGCCGGCGCCCGTCGGTGACCAGGATGTGATCCATGCGGCAGGCGTGCGGCCGCAGCGACTCCCCCACCCCCACCGCCTCGAGCATGCGGAAGGTCGAGAAGGCGATGGCCGTCGACCGCCCGTCGAAGGTCGGGGCCAGCTGGGCCGAAAACGGCTGCGGATCGACCAGCACCACCCTCAGCCCGCCCTGCGCCGCGGCCAGGCCGAAGGTCGCCCCCGCCAGCCCGGCCCCGGCGATGACGATGTCGTAGCGGTCGGTCTCTGCCATGCCGCGGTTGTCGCGCTCCCCGACCGCGACGTCCAGTGCGACATGGGGCGGCAGGCAGCAGGCAGCAGGCAGCAGGCAGCAGGCAGCAGGCAGCAGGCAGCAGGCAGCAGCGGCTAGAACGCCGACGTCAGGGTCAAGCGCGCTCGAACCCTGCTGCCTGCTGCCCGATGCCTGCTGCCTCCCTCCCTCCTGGGTAAACAGCCCCTTAACCCTGCCCGGTCCACAAGGGACTCCGAGTCGCCCCAGTCGGAGTTCCCCGCCGCATGTCCGCCGCCCTCGCCCTCGGCCAGCGCGCCTTCGAGAGCGCCCGCATCCTCTGGGCGGCGCCCTTCGTGGTGCGCTTCCGCGGCGTGCTGCAGGCCCTGCTGGCCGCGCTGCTGGTCGTGGCCCTGATCTCGTGGAACCCGGCCGACCCCAGCCTGAACGCCGCCTCGACCGCCGAGCCGACCAACTGGCTGGGGCTGAACGGCGCCTTGTTCGCCGACCTGTTCATGCAGTCGCTGTGCCTCGCCGCCTGGCCGGCCGTCCTGCTGCTGGTCGCCTTCGGCCTCGCCGCCGCCATCGGCGACGCGGTCCAGCACCGGCTCAAGCCCACCCCGGTGAAGGCCCTGTCGGCCACCGGGGGCGTGCTCGCCCTGTCAGCCGCCCTCTCTGCGCTGGTGCCGCCCGCGGCCTGGCCGCTGGCGGCCGGTCTCGGCGGCCTGTGGGGCGACGCCCTCGTCGGCCTGATGCGGCTGGCCTTCGCGGCCCTGCGCCTGCCGGGCGCGGCCATCGCCGCCGGCGTCCTCTTCCTGCCGCTGGCCCTGATCGGCATCGGCTACGCCATCGGCCTGCGCTTTTCCGACGTCGGCGACGCCCTCGACTGGGCCGGATCGCGCCGC
>JAEZIH010000158.1 GCA_023416055.1 Pseudomonadota bacterium
GCCCAGACCTCGACCGGCTCCACGCCGAGAGCCTCGGCCAGACCCTCGACCGGCCCGGTGCGTCGCGGCGGCGCGGCCGGAAAGTCCATCTCGTAGCCCTCGCCCGCCCGCCGCACGATCAGCGCGCCCGAACGGGTGTCGAAGGTCAGCGGCCCCTCCACGCCCAGTTCCGCCGCCAGCACATGCGCCGAGCCCAGGGTGGCGTGGCCGCACAGGTCGACCTCGCGCCCCGGCGTGAACCAGCGCAGCCCGAACCGCGCCGGGTCGTCGGTGCGCAGCAGGAAGGCCGTCTCCGCCTGGTTGTTCTCCTTCGCCAGCGCCTGCATCCAGCCGTCGTCCGGCCATTGATCGAACGGCTCCACCACGCAGGCGGGATTGCCCCGGAACGGCGCGGCGGCGAAAGCGTCGACGGTCCACTGGCGCATCAGGCGGTCTCCGGGTCGATCACGGTCAGTTCGGGCCAGCGTCCACGCGCATTCTCCACCACGCGGCGCCAGTCGCGCGCCAGCCGGCGGTTCGGATTGGGGCGCAGCGTCATCGAGAACACGTCCTCCAGCCCGAACGGCGCGGCCACGCTGATCGTGTCGTCGTCCTCCAGCCGCACCGCCACCGCGAAGGCCGGCGCGACGAAGCGGGACAGGGCCTCATCGGTAGCGGCCACGGGAGCATAGGGCTCGCCGAACTTGCCCTCGAACCACAGATGCACCCGCGCCTGGTTCCTCGCCTCCACCATGTCGCGGAACGGGGGCTCGAATGCGGCGGCGACGCGCTTGATGACCGCGTCCTCGGCGTCCCAGCTGACGTCCGGGTCGAAATAGCCGAGGTCGTAGTCGCGCACGCCATAGCCGGCCGGCCGGCCCGTCACGGCGTTCCAGACCGACTGGTAGACCGCCCCCGAGAACACCCGCCAGTCGTTGAGGCCGAGACCGCGGACCACGGTCAGCACGTGCATCAGGCCGGGATCGGCGCGGACGATGTCGACGAGGCGGCCCTCCAGCCCGCTCACCGGGCGTCCCTCAGCGGCCAGCCGTGATCCAGTGGCCCGTGGCCGCCGCCGAGTCCGGGCGCCCGGCGGATGGCCTCGGCGACATAGGCCCAGGCCTCGGCCACCGCGGCCTCCAGCGGCAGGCCCTTCGCCAGTCCGGCGGCGCAGGCGCTGGCCAGGGTGCAGCCGGTGCCGTGGGTGTGGCGCGTCTCGACCCGCTCGCCTTCCAGCAGGGTCTCGCCGGTCGGGGTGAGCAGCAGGTCGACGACCGTCTCGCCCGGCACGTGGCCCCCCTTCATCAGCACCGCCTTCGCCCCCATGGCCAGCAGGGCCTCCCCGGCGCGGCGCTGGCCGTCGAGGTCGGCGACCTCCAGCCCCGTCAGGGCCTCGGCCTCCGGGGCGTTGGGGGTCAACAGGGCGCCGCGAGGGACCATCACCGTCCGCACCGCCTCCACCGCCGCGTCGGCCAGCAGCGGGTGGCCGCCCTTGGCGATCATCACCGGATCGACCACCGCCGGGGCCTCCGCTCTGTCCAGGATGGCGGCGACGCGTTCGACCACCTCCACCGAACCCAGCATGCCGGTCTTGATCGCGTCGGCGCCGATGTCGTCCAGCACCGCCCGCGCCTGGGCCTCGATCAGGTCGAGCGGCAGCGGATGCACGCCGTGCACCCCGAGCGTGTTCTGCACGGTGATGGCGGTGATCGCCGTCGCCGCATAGCCGCCCAGCGCCGTGACCGCCTTGATGTCCGCCTGAATCCCCGCCCCGCCTCCGGAATCGGAGCCGGCGATGATCAGGACGCGTCCAGCGGGCGAGGTCATGGGCCGGACATGGCCCACGCCGCGTTCGCCGGCAAGCCGACTATATATTGCTACTCGGCTATATAGCTGCTAAGCGATGAGTATGCACGCCGCCCTGCAAGCCCTCTCCGACCCTCACCGCATGGCCATCCTGTCCATGCTGGCGGCCGGCGAGCGCCCGGCGGGCGACTTCGTCGAAGCCCTGCCGATCGCGCAGCCGACCGTGTCGAAACACCTGTCGGTGCTGCGCGAGGCCGGGCTGGTGAACGTGCGCAAGGACGCCCAGCGGCGCCTCTACAGCCTGAATCCCGCGCCGCTGAAGGAACTGGACCAGTGGCTGGCCGGCTACCGCCGCTTCTGGAGCGACCGCCTCGACGCGCTGGAGGCCCATCTCGACAGGGAGTTTCCACAATGACCGACGCCGCCCTCTCCGTCCGCCTCGGTGCCGACGCCGGGACCCTGATCCCGATCGAGGGCGGCTGGGAGCTGCGCTTCGAGCGCCGCCTGCGCCATTCGCCCAAGCGGGTGTGGAAGGCCCTGACCACCGGCGACGGCCTCGCCTGCTGGCTGGCCGAGGCCGAGATCGATCTGGCCCCCGGCGGGGCCATGGAGCTGAACTTCCGCCAGCCCGACCACGAGTTCATGCCCGACACGCCCGAGCGCCGGCGGCAGTCCAACGAGGTGCTGGTGGTCGAGCCGTTCACCCGCTTCGAGCACACCTTTGGATCGAACGCCGCCTCAGTGGTGTCGTGGCGGCTGCAGCCGGACGGGGACGGCACCCATCTGACCCTCATCCACCGCATCCCGGAATCCTGGGCCGGGGCGCGCAGCAATGTGCTCAGCGGCTGGCACCATCACATGGAAGGCCTCGACGACGCGGTCCGGCTCGTGCGCCACCCGTGGGACTGGGAGCGCTGGTTCGCCCTGCGCGACGCCTATGCGGAGACGCTGTCGTGAGCGCCCCTGTCGCCTCGGCCGGCATGCTGATCCGTCGCCCGGTTGGCGAGGTATTCGAGGCCTTCGTCGATCCGGCGATCACGGCCCGCTTCTGGTTCACCGACGGCTCCGGCCAGCTGGAGCCCGGCGCCCGCGTGCGCTGGAACTGGGCCATGTACGGCGCCGGCACGGACGTGGTGGTCAAGGCGGTCGAGCCCAATCGCCGCCTCCTGATCGACTGGGATGTCGACAGCGATCCGACCGAGGTCGAGTGGCGCTTCGACGCGTGCGGCGAGCACACGTGGGTGACGGTCGAGAACCGCGGCTTCTCGGGCTCGCCGGAAGAGCGGGTGGCGAAGGCGCTCAATTCCACCGGCGGCTTCGCCCTCGTGCTGGCGGGGGCGAAGATCTGGCTGGAGCACGGGATCGAGCCGGGCTTCGTCGTCGACCGCCATCCTGACGCCCGCGTCGCCGAATGGCCCGAACCCCGCGGCGGCCCGGCGACTTCATCTTCGCCGCCTGCCGCCGCGGAGAGCAGCCGATGATCACCTCCGCCGCCCCCTTCCTGATGTTCCAGGGTCGCTGCGAGGAGGCGCTGACCTTCTACGCCGAAGCCCTGCCCGGCTGTCGCATCGCCTCGCTGGACCGGAAGCCGGACGGGACGGTGGCCATGGCCCGGCTGGCGCTGCCCGGCCTAGAGATCATGGCCAACGATTCCCCGCCGGTGCACGATTTCGACTTCACCCCCTCGACCTCGACCTTTCTGACGGTCGACAGCGCCGCAGACGTCGACGGCCTCGCCGCCGCACTGGTGGCCGGCGGCAAGCCGCTGATGCCGCCCGACGATTACGGCTTCTCCCGCCGTTTCGCCTGGGTGCAGGACCGCTTCGGCGTGTCCTGGCAGATCAACTGCCCCTAGGCGGCCAGCGGACCGCGGAAGATGAACCAGGCGCCGAGGGCGATGAAGGCGAAGCCGACGGCGTGGTTCAGGGTCAGCTTCTCGCCGAGGTACAGCACCGAGAAGCCGGCGAAGACCACAAGGGTGATGACCTCCTGCATGGTCTTCAGCTCGGCCGCCGAATAGACCTGGTGGCCGATGCGGTTGGCCGGCACGGCCAGCCAGTATTCGAAGAAGGCGATGCCCCAGCTGACCAGCACCACCAACCAGAGGGCGCTGCCCTTGTGCTTCAGATGGCCGTACCAGGCGAAGGTCATGAACACGTTGGACAGCGCCAGCAGCACGATCGGCGCCGCATAGGACCAGGGACCGGTCATCGCCCCGCCTCCGTCACCGCCGCCTGCACCTTCAGCGCCTGCACCGTCTCGCGCACGTCGTGGACGCGGATGATTCCCGCGCCTCGCCGCGCCGCCTCCAGCGCCAGCGCCAGAGAGCCGCCGAGGCGGTCCCCCGCCTCGACCGCCGTGGGGTCGATCGAGCGGATGGTCCGCTTGCGGCTCGCCCCGTACAGCACCGGGAACCCGGTCTCCGTCAGCCGCTCCAGATGCGCGGTCAGGGTCAGGTTGTGCGCCGCCGTCTTGCCGAAGCCGATGCCCGGATCCAGCCAGATCCGCTCGCGCGCCACGCCCGCCGCCATCGCCGCCTCCGCCCGCGCCGTCAGCCAGCCGACCACCTCGGCGACCACGTCGTCGTAGTGCGGCGCGTCCTGCATGGTTCGCGGCTCGCCCTTCATGTGCATCAGCACCACGTCGCAGCCCAGCTCCGCGGCCGTCGCCGGCCCGTCAGGCGCATGGCCGAGGGCCGCCACGTCGTTCCACATCGTCGCCCCGGCGGCGACCGCCGCGCGCGCCACCGCCGGCTTCATGGTGTCGACGCTGATCGGCCCGGCCCAGGCGGATCGCAGCCCCTCGATCACCGGGACCACGCGGTCGATCTCCTCGGTCTCGCCGACCGGGGCCGCGCCCGGGCGGGTGCTTTCGCCGCCCATGTCCAGCAGGTCCGCGCCCTGCTCGACCAGCCTCAGCCCGTGCGCCACCGCCGCCTCGACGCTGCCCAGCCGCCCGCCGTCGGAGAAGCTGTCCGGCGTCACATTGACGATGCCCATGACACTGGGGCGCGCCATCAGTCCCGCCCCCCGATCAGGGCGCCGATGGCCTCCAGATAGGCCGCGAAGGCCTTGCGCCCCTCCGGCGTGATGGCGGCCCGGGTCAGCGGCCTGTTGTTGACGAAGCTCTTCTCGAT
>JAEZIH010000190.1 GCA_023416055.1 Pseudomonadota bacterium
CGCCGGCGGCAGGGCGGCGGCCGGGAGGCGGGCCGGAATCTCCAGCGCCCAATGGGCGACGAGGGCGCGGCGGTGGTCGTCGGTCAGGGCCGGGCCGAAGGCGGCCTGCTGGGCCTCCTAGGCGCGATGGGCGGGCTGGTCGAAATCCCAGTGCGGGGCCGAGGCCCCGGCGGCGGCGGCGGCGGCCTCCTTGAGGGCGTGAAGGCGGGCGCGGTCGTCGGCGGTCACCCGGCCGAGGACGGCCTCGAAGGCGGCGATCTGGGCAGGGGTCAGCAGGTTCATGCCCGCGAGGCTACACAACAGCGGTTGGCCGACCGTTAAGGCCGCGCGCACAAAAAAGGCGGCGGACCGGAGCCCGCCGCCTCCCGTTCTGCGTCCGGGCCGATTACTCGGCCGGAGCGGCTTCCGCCGGCGCTTCAGGGGCGTCCCCGGCCGGGGCTTCGGCGGCCGGGGCCTCGGCGTCGCCCTGGGCCGTGGAGGCGGGGTTCAGCACCTTGTCGATTACGAAGACGCCGCCGTTGGCCGCGTCGATCACCGGGCCGGTCACCGTGGCGTCGGCGACCGTGATGGCCTCGCCGGTGCCGTCGAGCGTGACGTCAACGCCGCCAGCGGTGGCGATGGGGCCGCGCGCGCCGCGGATCTGGTCCTCCGACACGTCGGCGACGAGCACGTGGTAGAGCATCAGATTGCGCAGTTCCTGGGCGTTGGCCGGGTCGAGCAGGCGGGCGCGCTCAGCCTCGGGCAGGGCCGCGAAGGCCTCGTCGGTCGGCGCGAAAATGGTGATGTTCGGGCGCGTGGCCAGGGTTTCGGTCAGCTGGGCCTGGTCGAGCGCGGCGAGCAAGGTGGTGAAGCGGCCCTGGGCCTTCAGCGTCTCGATCACATTGTCCGCGGCCGCAGGCGTTCCGGCGGCCGGCGCGGCCGGGGCGGATTCGGGGGCGGTCTGGGCCAGGGCGGCCGGAGCGGTCATCAGGGCGGCCGCAGCGGCGGCGGTAATCAGAGTAGTGCGAAGCATCAGTATCCCTCTTCTTCGTCAGGTGACCCGTGGTCAGAAACCGTGGGGCCGTGATGATGAAGAGCGCCCCGGCAGAACCGAAGCGACCTTCTGGCTTCTATATTGGCGCCAGATGCGGCGAAACATCCCGCATCACAAGGTCATCTCAAGGCGATTACGTGATCCTCCGCACAATACCGCCGGGATGCCGCCACAAACCGTACAGGTCAGATCACTACACCAGAACGGTCGATCTGATCCACCAGTCCGGCCGCTCACAGGTCAGGCGGCGAGCCGCCGCGGCGGCTTCCCCGGCGGTCTCGAACAGGGCGAAGACGGTGGCGCCGGAGCCCGACATGCGGGTCAGGCGCGCACCGGGAAGGGCGGCGACCGCCGAGAGGGTCTCGCCGATGACGGGGACGCGGGCCACGGCGGGACCCTGGAGGTCGTTGCGACATCCGGTCAGCCAGTCGATCACGGCCGGCGGCGTCCACGCGGCGGGGGGCGGAGGCTGGTCCGCGGCGGCCGCCGGGCCATCGTCGTAGGCGGCGTAGACCGCCCCGGTCGGGGAGGCGGCGCCGGGATTGACCAGCAGGGCCGGCAGCGGCGGCAGGTCCGGTTCGAAGGTGAGCCGATCGCCCCTGCCCCCGGCCCAGGCGGCGCGGGCGTGCAGGCACATGGGGCCGTCGGCGCCCACCGTGGCGGCGATGGCGGCCAGGTCTGCGTCGGCCAGCTGCGGCGCAAGGAGGTCGCGCGCCAGCTTGAGCGCGGCGCCGGCGTCGGAGGAGCCGCCGCCCAGGCCGGCGGCGATGGGCAACTGCTTGTCGAGGACGACGGCCAGCGGCGGTTCGCCGACGCCAGCGGCTTCGCCGAAAGCGCGCAGGGCGCGAAGGATCAGGTTGTCGCCCGCCCCCTCCAGACCCGCGGCGAACGGGCCCTCGACCGTCAGCGACAGGCGCCCGGCGGGGGCGCCGCTGATGCGGTCGCCGGCGTTCGGGAAAGCCACGAGGCTGGCGAGCGGGTGATAGCCGTCGGGATCGAGCGGCCCGACGTGGAGGAAGAGATTGACCTTGGCCGGGGCGAGGGCCGAACGCGCGGCCATGCTCAGGGCTGGCTGCCGACGACCGGCGGCGACGGCAGGCCGCGCAGCAGCTTCTGCTCGACCTCGGCGCGGCGTTCCGGCTCGGGTTCGAGGGTGAGGACGCGGCTCCACTGCCAGCCGGCCTCGCGCTGACGGCCGACCTGCCAGTAAGCGTCGCCGAGATGATCGTTGATCTCGGGGTCGGCGGGCTGTTTGGCGATGGCCTGTTCGAGGGTGGCGACGGCCGATTCATACTGGCCGCGGTGGTACTGGGCCCAGCCGAGCGAGTCCTGGAAGGCGGCGTTGTCCGGGTCGGCGGCGACGGCGCGGGCGATCATCTCGGCCCCCTGCTCCACCCGCCGGCCGCTGTCGACCCAGAGATAGCCGAGGTGGTTGAGCAGTATGGGGTTGTCGGGGGCCATCTGCAGGGCGGTCCACAGCTCGGCCTCGGCCTCCTCGATGCGGCCCAGACGCTCGAGCACGCGGCCGCGCTCGAAGCGGACCTCGGCGGTCTGCCCGGCGGTGTTGACGGTCGGCCGGTTGAGCACGGCGAGGGCGTCCTCGTGGCGGTCGAGGGTGAAATACTGGTTGGCGAGGAGACGGGAGACGACGACCTGGTCGGGGGCGGCGGCGTCGGCGCGGAGGAAGGCCTCGAGCGCCTCGTCGTGCCGCTCGTCCGCGGCCAGGCTGACGCCGAGGCCGAGCTGGGCGCCGGCGTAGACCACCGGATTGCCCGGGCCGACGCGGGCGAAGGCGGCGCGGGCGGCCTCGTCCTGATGGGCGCGATCCAGGCTCTCGGCCAGACGCAGGGTCAGGGAGTCGTCGGCGTGCAGGGCGGAGGCGAACTGGAGGTAGATGGCCGACAGTTCGTGGATGTCGAGCTGGCTGGTTTCCAGGGCGGCGAAGGCCAGGGCGTCGGCGGCGATCTGCGGCACGGTCGGAGCC
>JAEZIH010000275.1 GCA_023416055.1 Pseudomonadota bacterium
GGAATGGACGCCGCTGGCCTGAGTATCGGCCGAATTCAGCCCGGCTGGAGCCGCAGGCAGTAGTCGAAGCTCTGGTGTTCGTCGGAACCGAAGGCGATCCGCCGGCCCGTCACCACGGCCGAACCGCCGGCGCGTACCGACAGGGCGTGATTGTCCTCCACCCAGAGCGACACCGTCTCTCCCGGCGAGATGCGATTGACGGTGACCAGAATGGTGACCGGCGCCGTTCCGGCGGCGACGGGGATGCTGCGGGCCACCCGACGATCCGATGAGGCCTCGATCCGGCCCGGGGCCCCTCCGCCCGCCATGCAGGCGGCGGCGAAGGCGGCCGGCTCCAATTGCAGGGCGGCGGATAACAGGGCGGCGATCATCATCGAGTTTCTCCCTTGCGACGACCTAAGCCTGGCCCGGCTCAGGCGGAGCCGCCACTCTCGTACGTGAACTGTCAGGTTCCGATGGGCGCCGGGCCTTTTGCAGCCGGGGCTTGCATCCGCGGTGAAAGCGGCGGTCAATCCGGCGTCCGAGGACTTGGAGAGACCGCCATGCGCCGCATCCCGACCCTAGCCCTTTCGTTCGCCACAGCGCTCGCGCTGGCCGGTGGGTCGGCCGCCGCTCCGGCCGCCGAACCCCCCCCGATCCAGGATCCGTCCGGCGAGGCCTACGCCGCCGCCTTGTCCAATCCTAACCGGCCGGAGGCGGACCGCGCCCGCGACGAGCTGCGCCGCTCCGCGGATATGCTGGCCTTCATGGGGCTGAAGGCCGGCGACGCCATCGCCGACATCCGGCCGGAGGAGGGCTTCTTCACCCATCTGTTCTCGACCGTGGCGGGGCCGGACGGCCACGTCTACGCCTTCGTGCCCAACCAGACCTCGGGCCGCGAGAACGCCTACGCCGACAGCCTGGCCGAAACCTACGAAAACGTCAGCCGCGTCACCGGCGCGCTGGAGACGATGAGCTTCGACCGCCCGCTGGATGTCGTCTTCATGGGCGAGGAGTACCACGACTTCGTCATTCCCCGGTTCGGGGTCGACGTGGCGGCCATGAACGCGGCGGTGTTCGAGGCGCTGAAACCGGGCGGGCTCTACGTCATCCTCGACCACGAGGCGGCGCCGGGCTCGGGCGTTTCGGTGGCGGGGACCTTGCACCGCATCGAATCCTCGGAGCTGCGTCGTCAGGTCGAGGCGGCGGGCTTCGTCTTCGAGGGCGCGACCGAGGTGGTGCGCAATCCGGAGGATGACCGCGGCCTCAGCGTCTTCGACCCCGCAATCCGCGGCCGCACCGACCGCTTCGTTTTCCGCTTCCGCAAGCCCTGAACAGGAGACTTTCCCATGCGCAGGCTTCTGCTCGCCGCCGCCCTCGGGCTGGCCGCCGTCGGCTCCGCCGCGGCCCAGACCCCGCAGTCGCTGCCGGTTCCGTCGCCGCCGCAGATGATGGTCGGCGGTCCCGACTACGCCGCCGTCCTGGCCTCGCCGATCCGCACCGACGAGGACCGGGCCCGCGACGAGGCGCGAATGGCGGCGATGACGCTGGACTTCACCGGCGTACGGCCCGGCTGGAAGGTCGGCGACATGATCATCGGCGGGGGCTACTTCACCCGCCTGTTCTCGGCGGCCGTGGGGCCAGATGGCCATGTCACCGCCTGGCAGCCCGAGGAGTTCATCGGCTTCCAGGCGTCCTACGGCGAGGCGCTTGAGGCGGCCGACAGTTTGCCCAATGTGGACGGCGTGCGCTCGCCGATCGGAGAGCCTCGCTTCCCGGCCGGCCTCGACCTGGTGTTCACCGCCCAGAATTATCACGATCTGCACCTGCGGCCGTTCCCGGCGGATACGGCGGGAAAGGTCAACAAGGCGGTCTTCGACGCCCTGAAGCCGGGCGGCTGGTACGTCATCATCGACCACTACGCCGTCGACGGTTCGCCGCTGTCGGTCGCCCACGACCTGCACCGCATCGACAGGGCGACGGTGGTGCGCGAGGTCGAGGCGGCCGGGTTCGAATACCGCGCCGAGTCTCCCGCCCTGTGGAACGACGACGACCCACGGACCGCCAGCGTGTTCGACGAGTCGATCCGCGGCCGCACCAGCCAGTTCATGATCGCCTTCCAGAAGCCGGAGTAGACCGCTGGCGCATCCGGTCGGGCCGCGCTAACCCGTCGCCAACAACGACGGGAGAGACGCCATGAGCCAACGCATCGCCTTCATCGGCCTCGGCAACATGGGCGGCGGCATGGCCGCCAACCAGGCCAGGGCGGGCCGCACGGTGATGGCCTTCGACCTGTCGCAGGAGGCGCTTGAGCGGGCCGCCTCGCACGGCTGCACGCCGGCGGCCTCGGTCGCCGAGGCGGTGAAGGACGCCGAGGTGGTGATCACCATGCTGCCCGCCGGTCCGCACGTGCTGAAGGTTTATTCGGAGCAGATCCTCGGCCACGCCCCGACCTCGGCCCTGCTGCTGGACTGCTCGACCATCGACGTCGACACGGCGCGCAAGGTGGCGGGGATGGCGAAGGAGGCAGGCTACGCCTTCGCCGACGCCCCGGTCTCGGGCGGGACCATGGCGGCGGACGCCGGAACCCTCGCCTTCATGGTCGGCTGCGACGAGCCGGACTTCGCCCGCATCGAGGCGGCGCTGGAGCCGATGAGCCGCGCCACTTTCCGCGCCGGCGACCACGGGGCGGGGCAGGCGGCGAAGATCTGCAACAACATGATCCTCGGCATCACCATGCTGGGCACCTGCGAAGCCATCGGCCTGGCCGAGAAGCTAGGCCTCGACCCGGTGAAGATGTTCGACATCGTCGCCAAGTCCTCGGGTCAGAGCTGGTCGGTGACAACCTACTATCCCTGGCCGGGCCCGGTGCCGACCGCGCCGTCGAACCGCGAGTACGAGGGCGGTTTCGCTGCGGCCATGATGCTGAAGGACCTGAAGCTGGCCCAAGACGCCGCCGCCAAGGCGGGGGCCGCGACCCCGCTGGGGGCCCAGGCCGAGGCCCTGTACCAGTTGTTCAACGGCCTCGGTTACGGCGGCCGGGACTTCTCGGGCATCCTGCAGATGC